>NZ_DATJIY010000246.1:0-15103 GCF_035492835.1 Dinghuibacter sp. | reverse complement strand
TATACGAAAGTAGATTGAGCTATTGGCGAAACCACCCCCGCCGGAAGCCGACATACCTTTGTGTCACAATCAATCAAAATGAAGACGATTTTTATTACAGGCGCTTCCAGCGGGCTGGGAAGGGCGTCGGTGGATCTGTTTGCCCAAAAGGGCTGGAATGTCATCGCCACCATGCGCAATCCCCAAAAGATCGACAACGTAACGGTACTGCCGCTGGACGTTACCGATCCAAAACAAATTGACGAAGCGGTAAAGAACGCCGGCAAGGTCGACGTAGTATTTAATAACGCCGGTTATGGCCTGATGGGTCCGCTCGAGGGAACCACGGACGAGCAGATCAGGCGGGAAATCGACACCAACCTGCTGGGGGTGATCCGGGTGATGAAGGCGTTTATCCCGCACTTCCGTGAAAACAAGGGTGGTTTATTTATCACCACCACCTCCATCGGCGGGCTGTTCGCTGTTCCGTACGCGTCGATATACCACGCCACCAAATGGGCCCTGGAAGGCTTTAGTGAAAGCATGGCTTTTGAGCTGGCGACACTCGGGATCGGCGTAAAAACGGTTTCTCCCGGTGGTATCGCCACCGACTTCGGCGGCCGGTCGATGGACATGGCTCGGCATGAGGCCTATGCGGAAAGTTTTGACGGGATGCTCGGCAGGATATTCAAGGAAGACGGGGCGTTCCACTTTTCCACCGCGGAAGCAATCGCAAACGTAGTGTACGAAGCCGCCACCGATGGCAAGGATCAATTGCGTTACGTCGCGGGCCCCGACGCGCAGGCCCTTTATGCGCGCCGGCTCGAAATAGGCGCCGAGGCCTCCCGCAAGGAGATCGCCCGGACGATGCTTGGCTGATTTGTGTAACTTCATCGTATGGCTTGGACAAACAAGGACATCGGCGGGATCATCTTTTCACAATACACCGAGGACTATTGGTCGGGTGAGCATTTTATCAAGGATCATGCGTTCATGTATATCCAGGAAGGCAACCTCCAGCTCCTGGATGCCGGTGAATGCCTTTCGTTCACCAGCGGCGAGATGCTGCTGGTCAGGAAAAACAGCCTGGCCAGGCTGATCAAGCGGCCGCCCCCCGGGGGCGGCCGCTTTTTGGCGGTCAATGTGTTCATGGATGAGGAGACCCTCAAAAAAACCGGGATGGAAATGGAACGGGGCGGGAAAAAACCGCACGATACCGCGATAAGGATCAAGGAGGACGCCTTCCTGAAAAACTACCTCACCTCGCTGGTGCCCTATCAAGAGCAAGCCGCCCCGGAAGACTTGGTCGCCCATAAGATACGGGAGCTCGTTATGCTCCTGGTCAGGAACAACCCGGAGCTGAAAACCCTCCTCTTCGACTTCACCCAGCCCGGCAAGATCGACCTGAAAGCCTTCATGCTGCGGAACTTCCGCTACAACGTGACGCTCGACAAACTGGCCTACCTCACCGGCCGGAGCCTCGCCACGTTCAAACGGGACTTCGAAAAGATATTCGACAGCACGCCCAGCCGGTGGCTCCGGGAGCAACGCCTCAAGGAAGCGCATTTCCTGATCAGTGAAAAAAAGGTGAAGCCGTCCGACGCTTACCTGGAGGTGGGCTTCGAGAGCCTGGCGCACTTTTCGTACGCGTTCAAACAGTACTTCGGGAAGAATCCGTCGGCAGTTGGATAGCGGCCAGAACCTTCAGGGCAGCGGCTTGTCCATCTGGACAATGATTTTACCCACTTCGGATTCCGCGGAGCGGAGCCGCTCCTGGCAAAAAGCGATCAATTCCGACGCCCGTTTCACTTTCCGGGCAAGCAGGTCGATCGATACCCGCTCCGATTCGATTTCTTTGCTGATGGCGACCAATTCCTCAAAGGCCGCTTCATATGTCAAATTCTCTCCCATCCCGTTCTTTTTTTGCGGTTACGATTGCGGTTACGGTACTATCGTGAAAAACCATGTCCACGGACCCGCCGGGCTCCAAAAGGCCGGCGCTGGTAACGATACCGTTGGACGAAGACCGGATCATCACAAAGCCGCGTTTTAGCGTGTTTTCGGGGGAGACCAGCTTGATGACCGAGTCATAGTGAGCGAGGCTTCCCGCTTTTTTCTGAAGATAAAAACGCACCTCGCCCGACAGCCGGGTCCGGGCCAGCAGCAGCGCCTGTCCATGGTTAAAGACGAGCTCCCGGGCGTGGTTGACGACCCCGGCGTTCATTTGCGCCAGCAGCTTGAACCGGCCGGCAAGCAGCTGCTGCGCGGTGATGATGATCTTTTTCTGCAGCCGCAACAACCCTTCCTCGAACGCCTGGTTGTGGGCCAGTATGAATTCCGCGGCCTTGGTGGGCGTCTTAGTTTGGGTGTGCGCCATCAGGTCGGTGATGGTCTCGTTCTTCTGGTGCCCGATCCCCGTGATGATCGGGAGGGGATACGTGGCAACCGCCAGCCCCAGGTCATAGTCGTCGAAGATCAGGAAATCGGTCTGCGCTCCCCCACCCCGCACGATGACGACACAGTCGTAAGACACCGTGGCAAGCCGTATCCGGTCCAGGCATCCCATGATCTGGTCCGCATTGTTTTCTCCCTGGACAACGGTAAAGTAGTCGTCGATCGCGATCCGGTAACCCATCGGGTTGTTCTCGAGCGTATGGTGGAAGTCCTGCCAGCCCGCGGAAGTGGCGGACGATATGACCGCTATGCGCAAAACGGCCGGTTTCAGACGCAGTCCTTTGTTAGCCGTCGTATACAGTCCTTCTATATAAGATACCACGGCGGGATTCTCGCTGACCAGGCGGGCCAGGGTCGCCTGCCGCTGCTGCTCCAGGACGCCCAGCGTAAAGCTGACATCGACCGCATTCAGCACGAGCTGCAGGCCGAAGGCGGCGTGGAAGTCCACCGAAACATTGACCAGAACGTTGATGTTGTTGGTGAAACGCTGGCCCGTGGCCTGCTGAAAGGCGCCGATCGACTGGGAGCCCTTGCCCCACGAGCTGACCCGCATGCGCGCGACGATCGCCCGGGAATCCGGGTCCTTTTCCACGAGATCGAAATAGTGGTAGTTTTTTTCCGACCGGAAAGTATGGTTGGTGACATCCGCCACCACCCAATACGTCTGGCCGGCGAACCTGCCGGACAGCGCTCCGGCGATCAATGCCGTGAGCTCGGAAAGTCGTCGGGGTGCCTCGGAAACAGCCATCGTCAAATATAATTACATTTGTTAGGATGTCGGTAAAAATGACGATGAACGACGGCCAGATGGCGGCATACCGATTGTTGCAACACTTTGTGGATCACCCCTCGGCCGACACCTTTGTGCTCATGGGCTATGCCGGTACCGGCAAGACCTTCCTGGTGCAGCAGCTGGCGCAGTGGCTCCAGGCGAACCAATACGAATTTTCCCTGCTCGCGTCCACCGGCCGGGCAGCCACCGTACTCAGGGGCAAGACCGGTCTGACGGCCAAAACCGTGCACAGCCACCTGTATCAGTTCGAAGAATTGGTAGAAGCTCAGCTGACCTTGTCGTTTGCGCTTCGCGAGCCCGAAAAGGGCAAGCGCATCTATATTATCGACGAGTCCTCGATGTTGTCCAACCTCCCGCCCAAAGACCCCGGCATCGCCACCTTTGGCTCGGGACGCCTGCTGGACGACCTGTTTGCGCACGCCAAAGGACACAAGGTCATTTTCGTGGGCGATCCCGGGCAGCTGCCGCCGGTGAGCGAGACGGGCAGCCCGGCCCTGGACCTGGACTGGCTGCTGCGTCAACAGCGCACGACCCTCACCGCCACCCTGGAAAAAATAGAACGTACCGGCCAGGACAACGACATCCTCACGCTCGCCGGCCGTATCCGCGGTATGGCTGCCAAAGGCCGTCCCAAGCTGCCGGCCGCCCGCCTCCGGGATGTAGAGCTGTTCTCCGGCGACAAACGGCTTTTTCAACACTACGTCAATCGCTTTAAAGACTACGGCCCGCAACATACGGTCGCCATCGCCCGGAGTAACCGGATGGTCAGTATCATCAACCGGGCCCTGAGGCGGGACCTCCACCAACAACTGGACAGGCCGCTACAACCGGAGGAGGTATTGCTGGTGACACAGAACAACCCCGGCGCCCGCCTGACCAACGGGGACTTCGTCCAGGCGGCCGGTATCGGGCAGGTCGTCCTCCACGCCGGTCTCCACTTCCAGGAGGTCCGCATCCGGTCATTAGTCACCGGGGCCGAACAGGACATGCTGCTATCGCTCGACATATTATATGGGAAGGAGCAGAATTTCTCCCGCGAGCAACAGCAACGGCTCATGGCCGATTTCAACCGCCGGATGAAGCATATCGCCCTCAAACCCAATACCGCGGAATACAACGACCGGATGCGCACGGACCGGTATATGAATTGCCTGCGCGCCCGGTATGGATATGCCGTGACCTGTCACAAGGCGCAGGGAGGGGAATGGGACCATGTGTACCTCTTCCTGGAGGAGTCCATGTACAGGATGCCGGCCGACGAGATGCTGAGGTGGTGGTATACCGCGGTGACCCGGGCCAAAAAACGGCTCCATCTGACACACCGGGACTGGATAGCATAAAAAAAGGCCCGCATGAAAATGCCGGCCGTTTTGCTTACCTCTGAAACCACAATATTGAATGTGTGTCCAGAAAAAGTTTACCGTTGGCTAACGGATACACTCACTAATGGGATAAACGGATTAAAAAGGAATGATTTCTTACGGATATGGATCTTAATGACAGCACAAAGATACGCCCCGGCTGTCCGCGGCCGTATAACTCCCGTTGCAAAGACTATAACAATCGTTGCAAATCAGACTTTTATTCGGCCTGGGTATAAGCCATGGGCGTGACATCATAAAATTCCCGGAAGCACTTGCTGAAATAGGCCGGGCTGCTGAAACCCACCTTATAGGCTGTCTCCGAGCTGTTAAAGCCTTCCCTCAGGAACTGGCCGGCGCGTTGTAGGCGATAGTTCCGGATCAGGTCGCCGGCGGCGAGCCCCGTCATCGATTTGACCTTGCGGTGCAGGTTGGCGCGGCTCATCGCCATCCGGGCGGACAGCGACTCTACCCCAAAAGAGGGCTCCTCCAGGTTCTCTTCCAAAAGCGTATATATTTTCTGCAGAAATATATTGGAAGACGGGTCATTCACGGGCGGTGAGGTTTCGGTGTCGGCACGGGGGGAGGCCCGGGTCAACTCCCGCTGTAACCGTTCCCGTTGGAGGTGTTGCCGTTTGAGGAGGTTCGCAACCCTGAGCTGGAGCTCCTGTATGTGAAAGGGCTTGGTCAGGTAGTCGTCGGCGCCGCCCGACAGTCCCTCGAGCCGGCTGTCCAATCCCGTCCGGGCGGTGAGCAATATGACCGGGATGTGGCTGATACGTTCGTCATGTTTGAGCTGCGCACAAAACTCGATCCCATCCATGATGGGCATCAGCACGTCGCTGACAATCAAATCCGGTTGCCGGACGATCGCCACGTCCAGGCCTTCCCGTCCATTGGCCGCGTGGAGGATGTGGTAGGCCGGGGGCAGGCTGTCCGCGATAAAACCCGCCAATTCCGGGTTGTCTTCCACCAGGAGGATTTTTGGCATGTCTTCGACCGGCACGGTTTCCACCGCGGTTACGGGCGCCGTCACCCGATAGGGCAGGTCCAAGGTGAAGGCCGTTTTCCATGGGGGATCGGCGGGGCTCGCCACCTTTACTTTCCCGCCCTGCCATTCCACCAGCTCCCGCACCAGCGATAAGCCGATGCCCGAGCCCCGCGGGTTGGAGGGCTCCTCCTCCACCCGGTAATACCGCCTGAATATAAAGGGAAGGTGCTCCTGAGGGACCCCCCTGCCGGTATCGCGGACGATCAGCCGGACTCCTTCGGTTGGCCCGGTCGACGCAAACAACTCGACCCGGCCGCCACTGTCTGTGAATTTCAGGGCGTTCGACAACAGGTTCGTAATGACCTGTTCCAGTTTATCGGCGTCGAACCAGTAAAAACGTCCCTGGAGCGTATGGCTGAATTGAAGACCGATGCCCTTGGCGTCGGCCTCGTGTTGAAAGGAACGGAGCACGTCCCCCAAAAACTGCGCAAGGTCGCCGGCGGTTTCGTGCAGCTTCAGGCTCCCGGACTCGATCTTGGAAAAGTCGAGCAGCTGGTCGATCAACCGGAGCAACCGGTGCGCATTCCGTTCGATCGCCTCCACCCACTGCCGTTGCGGCTCGTGTCTCAGGGACGCGCTCAACTGCTGGGCCGGTGTGAGGATCAGGGTCAACGGGGTTCGCAGCTCGTGGGTGATGTCCGAGAAGAACCGGCTCTTCACCTCATCCAATTGCCGGAGCTGGCCGGCTTCCCGTTCTTTCAGGAGCATTTCCTGCCGGAACCGCTGCCGGCGGTCGGCATAGTTCTGGAACTGCCAGATCGCCGTCATCGCCAGCAGGCCATAAACGATAAACATCCACCAGCGCCGCCAGAAGGGGGGGGCGATGATCACATGGAGCTTGCGCACGAGGGGACTCCACCGGCCGGTGATGTTGGCGGCATCGATCAGGAGGGTGTAGTCTCCCGGGGGGAGCTTGGTAAAGACGGCCATGGGCGTATTCCCTACCTGTACCCAATGGTCGTTGTATCCCACCAGCTGGTATCGGTAGATCAGCTTTTGCGGCCTGTTGTATTCCAGACCCGCTATGTAAAAGGTCAGTGAATTCTTGTCCGTCGGCAGCCGGAGCGTTTGCATTTCGTTGATCGCAAGGGATAAAATTCCACCCGCGACGGGATGTACCGGCTGGTTGTTGATCTCCAGGTCGGAGAACGCGACCGGCGTCTGGTAGTCGTCTACCCTGATCGTCCGCGGATTGAAAATGGTCCAGCCGTCCGTGCCGCCAAAGGCCAGCCGTCCGTCGGGTAGCTGGATGTAGTGAAAGCGGTTGAATTCGTCCCCCGGCAAACCGTCCTCTTCCTCATACGTCTGGGTCTCGAACGTGACCGGGTCGAAGCGGCAAAGGCCCTTGTTCGTTCCCAACCAAAGATAGCCGCCCCTCCCGGCGGTCAGGATATACATCGTGTTGTCGGGGAGCTGGTCTTCGGTGGTGAACACCCTGGCGCTCAGGCGGTGTTTGTCGAGGCGGACGAGGCCTTCATACGTGCCCACCCACAACACGTCGGAACGCCGGGGATCGGACTGCAGTCCAATCAGCATATTGGTGGGCAGCAGCGTATCGAGCTGCCGGATACTCCCCATGTTTATGTCCATGAATAGCAAACCGGCGCCCACCGTACTGATCCACAACGTATCCCGGTCAGCGACCATATCCGTGGGCTCCGCCTGCGGTCCGAATTTGCCCCGGAGGTCTCCGGGTTGCAAGACCGCTGTCCAGGTCTTTTTGACGCTGTCGTAATACCCGGCGTATCCATTGTCCCCGACGACCCATAACCGACCGTCCGGTGAAAAGGACACACCCCGGATGCCTAGCGTATAATCGGAGGGATGGCCGATGCCCGGTATGTCCGGGAGCATCCACATGTTGTGCCGCAGGGTATCCCAATACCCTACGCGGTTCCCCTGACCGATCCACATCCGTCCGCGCGCGTCGTACGCCGACCGTATATAATAGCTGGAATACCGGTACTGGCTTTCCGAGGACGGCCAGCCGAAATACCGGTCGAGCTTCAAACCGAGGGTGTTCAACAGCACGTCGTAGTGAAAGGACCAACGGGTGGGGTGGGAATCGAAAAAAGGCATGTGGACGTCGATCAGGTGTATGCCGGCCGCGTTCGTGCCGAGCCAGATCATACCCGTCCGATCCACCAGGAAGGACTCGACGATCCGGAGTTCGGGCCGGCCGATGTCGCCGATGGCCTTGAGGCCGTCGGTATCGGAGTACCGGTACACGACGCCATCCGCCACCAGGTAGTCCAACCCGTCCGGACCGGTTTGTATCCACCGGACACCGTTACTGGCCCGGGCCGGCACCGGGACCGTCCGGAAGGTATGCCGACGGGGGTCGAAGAAGATCAGCTGGTGACGGTCGCCCAGCATGATTTCCCCGTTCGGGCGCTCGTGCAACGCACCCACCATGTCGTCCTGGTTCGAATTGACCTCCGCATAATCGTTGAAGTCCGGTATAAAAGGGAATCCGTATTGTCCAGACAGGCGTCCGCTGGTATCGAAAACGCTGAGGCCGTGCTGGCTGACCACCCAAACCCTGCCACGGCGATCGGCCAGCAAGCCACGCAGGGTGTCGCTCAGCAAACCCGAAGCCGACCGCGTATAATGAATAACGGCTGCCTTTCTCCAATCGTAGCGGTACAATCCGCCGGCCCGCTGGATGCACCAGAGATTCTCCCGCCAGTCCACCAGCCAGCCCCGGCGGACGAAGTGTACGGGTTGCGTTTTGAAGAGCCGCCGATGGGTAACCCGTTCGACCCTCTCGGTGGCCGGTTCGAAACGATCCAGGTCGCCGGACTGGCTTTCCACCCAAATTCGGTGTTGGCTGTCCTGGACCATCGAGATCAATACGTTGGAAGAAAATGAATTCGAATCCCTGCTGCTGTGATGGAACACCTTGAACCGCGCCCCGTCATAACGGGCCAGTCCATCCCGGGTCGCAATCCAAACAAATCCGCTGCTGTCCTGGACAAGACCGGAAATATAGGATTGAGGCAAACCATCGCCCGTAGTCAGTACCCGCTGCGGTTGTTGGAGCGTTTGGGCTGAGCAGGGAAGGGTGCAGAAAAAGCATAGTGAGCCCCACCAGATATAACGAAAAAAGTGTTTCATAAGAACGACACCGAAAATCTACGGACGATTGTCGGAGGGTAGCGAAACCACAAAGATAGCGGGTTTCGGCGTTTTTGTCGCCATTCCGGCCCCCATTTGTCGCATCTTCACCCCTTGGGACCCGCAAGTGCACGCTACCTTAGCTCCGAACCAAAAAACCCTGCCATGACTACAAAAGGCCTTTTGCGAACGGGTTGGATCATTTCCGGCGTTTGTGTCCTTTTCCTGCTTTTTGACGCCATCTCCAAGATCGCCCGGGAAGTCCATACCATCCAGGCGTCCCAAAAACTGGGCTGGCCCCCGGAGCATACGCCTCTGCTAGGCGTCCTGCTGCTGGTTTGCACGCTGCTGTATGTCTATCCAAGAACCTTTATCCTGGGCGCGCTCCTGCTGACCGCCTATCTTGGCGGCGCCGTGGCCATCATGTGGCGCGCCGGTGAAAATTTCGTGTTTCCCATCGTCTTCGGGATCCTGGTCTGGGCCAGCGTTTACCTGCGCGAACCGGGACTAAGGGAGCACCTCCCGGTGAAGAAATAGTCTTATATTGGCGCATGCTCCAGGACAGCCTTCTCCTGATTATCTCCTTGCTTTTTGCGGTCAGCATGCTGGCCATTCTGAGCGACAAGCTGAAAGTGTCGTATCCCGTTTTTCTGGTGATCGCGGGGTTGCTGATCAGCCTGGTACCGGGGATACCCGACATCAGCCTCGAACCGGACCTCGTATTTGTCGTTTTCCTACCCCCCTTACTGTACTACAGCGCCTGGTGGACTTCCTGGAACGATTTCTGGCGGATGCGCCGCCCGATTGCCCTCCTGGCTTTCGGGCTGGTTGTCTTTACCGCGATCGGCGTCGCCTGGGTGTCCCATATGATGATCCCCGGATTCCCCCTGGCCCTCGGCTTCGTGCTGGGCGGCATCGTGTCTCCAACGGACGCGGTGGCCGCGACGGCCGTAATCCAGAAAGCCAACCTTCCCAAACGGCTCGTGACCATCCTGGAGGGTGAGAGCCTCGTCAACGACGCATCGGGGATCGTGATCTACCGGTTTGCGCTGGCGGCCGTCCTGACGGGCCATTTCGTGTTGTGGAAGGCGGGCGTGAACTTCCTGGAAGTGGCTTCGATGGGAATCGTGATAGGACTGGCGATCGGGGGCGTCGCCTATGCGATCCACCGGTGGCTGCCCACTACCGCGAGTGTGGACGCGTCGATCACGCTAATCACGCCCTACCTGATGTACATCACGGCGGAGCACTACCACTTTTCCGGGGTGTTGGCCGTGGTTAGCGGCGGATTGTTCCTCAGCTACCGGTCACACCGCGTCTTCACCTATGAAACGCGACTGCTGGCGCAAAGCGTCTGGAATGTGCTCGTGTTCCTGCTCAACGGCGTGGTGTTCATCATGATCGGGTTACAGCTACCCTTCATCGTCAAGGGTCTTGGAGAATATTCACTGACCGCGGCGATCGGCTACGGGCTGGTGATCAGCCTTGTGGCGATGGCGATCCGGATCGCGTGGGTGTACCCCGGGGCCTACCTGCCGCGGATGTGCAGCCGTAAGATCCGTCTCCGGGAAAGCGACCCCGGCAAGCGGGCTGTTTTTATCGAAGGCTGGAGCGGCATGCGGGGCGTGTTGTCGCTCGCGGCGGCGCTGGCCCTGCCGCTGACCCTGACCACGGGCGAACGCTTCCCCCATCGCAACCTCATCCTTTTTATTACCTTTTCCGTCATCCTTTTTACGATCGTCATCCAGGGGCTGAGCTTGCCGTGGGTGATCCGATGGCTCCGCATCACGAATGACGAGACCGACCGGCAACCCGAACTGGAGCTCCGGCTACAGCTGGCCACCGCCGTGCTGGCGCACATAACGGCGGACTACGGGAAGGAATCCACGACCATCGACGCCTTTATACGGCTCAGACAGCGGTACGAACGGATGGTGCGGATAACCGAACAACGAAAAGAAAAGGACGATACCCCGACGTTTCTGCCACGCTACCGGCAACTGCTGCTGGAGCTCGTGGACATCCAGCGAAAAGAGCTGGTCAACCTCCGGAGGGACGACACCTTTCCCGAAGAGCTGCTGCGCAACAAGGAGCTGGAGCTGGACCTCGAGGAAGCACGGTTCAGGAACTGAGCATATTTTCTATGGCTTTGTGGCCTTTGCTTTGGGCCCATTTTTTCGGAGTCGCCCAAGACGCACCAGCCAGCGAACGGTCCGCGCCGCGGTCGAGCAGCAACCGGACCATCTCCACGTGTCCCCAGCGCGCGGCCATGCCCAGGGGCGTGGACTGGTATTCTTCTTCGAGCGGGTCGATAAAAGCGCCATGGTCCAGCAACAGCGCGGCCTTGTCGAGGTGGCCCTTTTGCGCCATGTCGTGAAGGACGGTCACACCGTGCCAGCTTTTGACGTTCGGGTTCATGCCGCGTTCCATGATGTATTTGGCATGGGCGTAGCTTTCGAAATAGTAGAACTGGACCCATTTCAGGATGCCGGGCACGCTCGCGCCATGTTCCAGCAGGAGGTCGATCATCTCGTAATAGCCGTCCTTGACAGGTCTCGTCAGTATCCCTTCCCCCCAGAAGAATGTTTCGTCCTTTGCGTAATCCGGGTGCTCGCTGAGCAAGTGGCGGGCTGTGGCGAGGTCGTTTTTATTGACGGCCTTTTCAAATACGACCGCGGTTTCAGTCCGGGGGTAGTGAATGCGACCGTTGTCCCCGGTGTAGCGCGGCGTTTCGTATGCCCGTAGCAGCGCGGCGATTTCGTCGTGGCCGCGGTCTTCGGCAACCGTCAACAGGCTTTCCTTGAAGGGATAGGTGATGTGGGTGGGATCATACGCCCCTTCTCCAAGCAGGTAGTCTACCAGCCCGGTATGGCCTTCGCGCACGGCGAAGTGTATCGGGGGCGTATAGTTGTATTGGGCGTAAATCAGACCGGGGCCGGCGGCTTGTACGGCTTCCAGGTCGCCCCGGTGGCTGGCCATCAGGATGTCCCATACCGCCTGCGTATCGGAGACGTGTCCACCGGCGACGTCCATCGCCCACCCGTTCTGCATCTCAAATGGCTGTATCATATGTTGCAATTACTTGATCGGCTTCCGTGTAACCCGTCGGGTACGCGACGCCCTTCAGCGAGGCGCCCGCCATGAGCAAGGCCTCTATTGCTTCCGTACTCCGTCGCGAGGTCCAATAGGACTCGGTCGCGGCTTTTACCGCCAGCATCAGCGGTGTCCGGCCGTTGCCGTCGGGGACGTCGCCGGCGGCGCCGCGGGTAAGCAGCAGCGGCACCGTTCCTTCGTAGGCTTTCCAGGCAGCCACGTGTATCGGAAGGCTGTTCGGGGGTATGCCAAAATAGCCGTCGCCCTCGGCGAAGGGGGTGTTGACGCCGATACCGGAATCGAGGAGGGCCTGCGCGCCGCGCACGTTGCCGGTTCCGACAAATTTGGCCAGCAGGGTACCGCCCATCGCGATCAGCGCCTCGGTCGGTTCGACGGGTTTGCCCATGGCACAATCATAGATGAGGCCGTCGACGCCCGGCAACGCCGTGGAGAATCCCCTGACGGCAAAGAGCTCCAGCAGGTCCCTCCTACCCTCCCTGGCGGCCCGCGCGATCGCGGTCAGGCCTTCGGTCTGGCGATAAGGATCGGCGCCATGGTCGAGCAACATCGCCACCATGCGCGGGCCGTTATCCCGTCTGATGGCCTGGTGGATCGGATACAGGTTCCCCCATGCGACATTGGGGTCGGCGCCGTACTCCAGGAGGTATTTCACCCCATCGGGGTCGTGCCAGTCGTGTTTGCGGATGAGCATCAGCGACAGGTCCGCCGGGCTCAGCCTGCCCGTCTCCACCACGACCTTCAACGCGTCCAGCTCATCGCTTTCGGGAGAATGATACACCACTTCCCCATCGGTGGGGTCGGCGCCTCTTTCGATCAGGAGCCTCGTGAGACCGGCGTTGTGCGCCACGCCAGCGGCGCCGTAGAGCGCGGTCTCGAAGTCCCCGTGGTCGTCTTGTGCTTTGAAGCCGGCGTTCGGGTCCGCCCCGGCGTCCAGGAGCGCCGTGGCAGCGCGGATAAAATCGGTGTCAGGGCGTCTGCCGAAGCGCAGGTATTTGGACAGCCCGAGGTATACCAGGGCGGTTCCCCCGAAGGGAGGCGCCGTCCGCGTCGCCAGCGATGGGTCCGCCGCCAGCAGCTCCCGCACCTGCGGGTAATCTCCCAGGATAGCGGCAATATGGATATCTCCCTGGGTGAGGTCGGGGTGCCGCGCAAGCAGCGCATCGGCCTCGTCCAGCGAGCCGTGCCAGATGGCGGCCCCGATGAATGCCGCATGGTCGGCGGCGACTGAATTTGTCATAACCGAAAAATAGCGACTATCTCCAAGCCTGCCGCAATTTTTTGGTAAACGACGCCGCGGCCAGCGCAAACGGCGTCTCTGCCGTGAAAAGCGAAAGAGCCCGCATTATTGTGTAGATTTAGCCCATGCCCCGGCAGCGCACCTTCTTCCACGGCCTTTTCTGGCTGATGTACGTGGTATTCATGATCATGGACATGCAGGGTTATATCGTCAAGCGCGGACCGCTTTTTGCCCTGCTCCCCCTTGGCATATCGCTGCTCCTGATGTTGATCCTGGTGTACGGAAACACCCTGCTCCTGATCCCCTACCTGCTCGAACGCAAGCGACCGGTAGTCTATGGCGTCGCCGTCCTGCTGCTGGTGGTCGGTTATACCCTGGCGCGCAGCAAAAGCCAGCAATACTGGGACGCCGTGGTCTGGCCGGACGAAGTCATGACCACGTCCTCCTACTTCAAATGGAACCTTTTCTATGCCGTCTGGTTCATCCTCATCTCCTCCCTGCTCCTGTATACCCAGCGCTGGGCAGAACAAAGACAGCAGGTAAAGAACATCCAGATCGACCAGCTGCAGACCGAGTTGAAATACCTCCGGGCGCAGGTCAACCCGCACTTCCTCTTTAACGGGCTAAACACCATCTACGGGACCATCGACCTGGAAAACAAACAGGCCCGCGACATGGTCGTGCAGTTCTCCGACCTGCTCCGCTACAACCTCTACGAGGCCGACGTCGACGTGATCGGCCTGGGCAAGGAGATCGAATACCTCGAGAACTATGTCGCCCTGCAGCGGGCCCGGAGCGACGCCAACCTGCACATCGAATTGCGCGCCGAGATACAAAACCCCGACCTGCAAATAGCGCCGCTGATCTTCGTGGGCTTCGTGGAAAACGCGTTCAAATACAGCACGCGCGACGACGAACAGACAAACAGCATCTACATCGGTCTGAGACAGACCGGGCCGGAGCTGTCGTTCGAATGCCGGAATTCCTTCGAGCCCCACGCCTCGGAGCACGAGGGCATCGGTCTGGGCAATGTCCGCCGCCGCCTGGAGCTCCTGTATCCCGGACGGCACTACCTGACGATCCGGAAAGAAAACGGCATGTTTACCGTAAACCTAACCCTGCGCATATGAACAAGCTCCGTTGCATCATCGTGGATGACGAACCGGTGGCCCGGAAAGTGTTGCGCGAGTTCGTAGAGCAGGTCCCCTACCTGTCGTTGAGCGGGCAGTTCGAGAATACCGCAAAGGCGGACCTTTTCCTGAAGGGCAACCCCACCGACCTCATCCTGCTCGACATCGAGATGCCCAAGGTGTCGGGACTCACCTGGCTGAAGACCCTGGCGGATAAACCCATGGTCATCCTGAGCACCGCTTTTCCCAAATACGCCCTGGAAGGCTACGAGCTCGACATCATCGACTACCTGCTCAAACCCATCGCCTTTTCCCGCTTTAACAAGGCAGCGCAAAAGGCCCGCGAATACGCCGAAATGAAGGACGGACGCCTAAACCCTTCGATCCTGTTCGTCCGCTGCGAAAAGAGGATCGAGCGGATCGACGTCCGCGACATCCTCTATATCGAAAGCCTGGGCAACTATGTCAGTATCTGCACCGGGAGCAAGAACCTTATCGCCTACCTGACACTAAAGGGTCTCGAAAGCCAGCTGCCCGTGAACGAGTTCATCAAGGTGCACCAGTCCTATATCATCAACTTCAACCGCGTCGAGGCCATCGAGGGGAACCAGCTCATGATGGGGAATAAATCCTTCCCCATAGGCCGCAATTACCGGGAGAAGGTCATGCGGCTGGTGGAACAGCGGTTGCTGAAACGCTGAGCAACCTTGTCAACGCCCGGTTGCAGGCTGGTCCTTCAGGATCAGTTCCCCCTTTGTCAGCCACGATACCCCAAAAGCCACCAACGCCACCGTCTCCAGGATCAGCGTCGGTTTCAAAAAGATAATGCGCTCGTGGACCCAGGGTATGCCGTCGATGGGGATACCC
>NZ_DATJIY010000245.1:0-34264 GCF_035492835.1 Dinghuibacter sp. | reverse complement strand
ACGACCGCAACAACGCAAGGATGACCTTCGCCACCCTGGTCGATCACGTCCCCGTGCTCAATACCCATGTCCATGTGATGAATACCGCCCTAATCCCTGAAAAAGCCGCCGAAGCCTACGCCGCCGTCCTGCATACATATTTCACCGCAGATGGCCCCACCTTCGACCTGGTCCTCAACGGCATGGGCGAGGATTGACACACTCTTTAGCTTTTCCCCCGACAACCCGTTATCCACGAAGAAACCGCATGGGTAAAGGCCTACTACCTGGAAGCCCAGAAAATGTACCGGATAACGCTGACCGCTCCCCTGGTCAACCGGGCCCACCGCGTCGCGTTCCTGACATTCGGTGCAAACAAGGCGCATGCGCTCCGCGAAGTCCTCAAGGGTGAGCGGAACGTCGATCTTTACCCCTCCCAGATCATTCAACCGATCGACGGGGAGCTCCACTGGTTCGTGGATGCGGCGGCCGCGGCAGGGCTCTGAGATTTTGGGAAAACCGTACATTGCGAAATGATAAAAAGCATACAACTTGCCCGCGCCCTTGCCGCCCTGTCCGTAGTATTTTATCATTACCACCTGTACGGATTCAATATCGGCGACTTCGGTGTGGACATTTTTTTTGTCATTAGCGGATTTATCATCGCCTACATGGTCAATAAAACGACCGACCGTTTCGCGCTGAAACGCATCGTCCGGGTGGCGCCGCTGTACTACATCGCTACGTGTATCACTATTGTCCTGGCCCTGCTGAGGCCCTCCATGTTCAAAAGCGTCGTCGTCACCGGAGGCGCCATAGTGAAGTCCTTCCTGTTCATACCTTACGCCATCAAGGACAGCGGTCCCATCCTTTCCCTGGGGTGGACGCTCAATTACGAGATGTTTTTTTACCTGGCCATGTTCCTTTGCATCCTTTTCTTTAGGGACAAAAAAAGAAACCTCGTCCCCGCCTGCGGAGGCGTTCTTATCCTCTTCCTGGGCATTTTGACCGCAACGGGAACGGACAGCTTTATCCTTCTTTTTTATAAAAACGGGCAGCTCCCGGAGTTTATATATGGGTTGGGGTTGTATTACGTAATGACCTATTATAAGAGCAAAAGGATAGCGTCCGCGGATTACCTGATGACCGCCCTTGGCTTTTTCGCTCTCGTTTTCATGGTATATGCGCAGGCGACGGGTCGGTTCACCGGGCTTTCCCGGAATATCCGGCTGGGGATTCCCTCCCTCCTGTTCGTCAACGGGCTCCTGGCGCTGGAGAACAAGATCAACCAAGACAACCATTTGATAAAGTGGGGATTAAAGCTTGGAGATGCCAGTTACGCCATGTATCTGTTCCATCCTTTTATCATCTTTGCCCTTTTGAGGCTGGTATACCCGAAGCTGGGCCATAACGGCAGCCTGCTTCTCAACCTGGCCGAGGTCGTAGTCGCCCTTGCCGCCGTTTGTTTGTGCAGCGTATGGTTATACGATTATCTGGACAAACCCATCAACGACCTGCTGAAAAGGCGCAAAACACCCGGTTCCCCGTCAAGTCATAAGCCTTTACCCTCTTATGGGGGATAAAAGAGAAGGGGCCTCGACCGGGGTGATAACCGGCGAGGCCCCAACGTTTGCTATATATTACCCATGTCCAGATGGCGAAGGGAGGGTACGGAGCGGCTTTTGCCCGGAGGGCTCGTCACCGCCATGTTCATAAAGCCCGGAAGACCCGAAAAACCCGGGGGGCCGACGGACCCTACAGCGGATAACGCTGGTCTTCGAGGAGGCGGGCGGCGATCCTGCGGCGGGCGTCTTTCGTATTGAAGGCAGCAGTTTTGGTGAAGCGCTTGATACCCAGTAACATCATCCGTTGCTCGTCCCCGTCCGCGAAGGCATTGATCGCGTCCTTTCCCCATTTGTTCAGCGCATCGGCGGCGTCGGCCAGGTATACTCTTAGGACATCCGTTTCGTACCCAACTGCTGCTTCGCCTTTCAAAGATTGTAGCTTGAGGACCCGGAAAAGGGCGCTTTCGGCGGCAAAGGTGGTGATGGCCATGTCGGCTATGTTCATCAATATCTCCTGTTCCTTGTCCAGGGTCATCATCAGTTTCTGGACGGCCGCCCCAGCGGTCATGAGGATGGCCTTTTTGAAATTGGCGATCACCTTATGCTCGGCCGCCAGGGGGGTACCACTGTCGTCGGAGGAAAAATCGGGGATGGATAGCAGCTCCTTCTGCACGGCCATGGCCGGGGCCATCAGGTCCAGGCGGCCCTTCATGGCGCGCTTGAGAACCATGTCCACGGTCAGTAGCCGGTTGATCTCGTTGGTACCCTCGTAGATCCGGTTGATACGGCTGTCGCGGTAAGCCTTGGAGATAATGTATTCGTCGCTGTAACCGTTACCGCCGTGTATCTGCACCCCTTCGTCCACGATGTAGTCGAGGGCTTCGCTGCCCAGGACCTTGAGGATGGCGCACTCGATGGCGTATTCTTCAGCGGCGCCGAGCACGGCTTCATTAAAAGGTTTGCCGCCGGCCGCCATTTCCCGTTCCTTTTCGTCGATCCAGTGGGCCGTGCGATAGAGGGCGGTTTCGGTCACCCAGGCCTTGATGGCCATTTCGGCCAGCTTATATTGGATCGCGCCGAATTTCGCGATGGGTTGCTTGAACTGCTCCCGCGTAGCCGCGTATTCAATACAGGTTGTGATGGCCCGTTTGCCTCCGCCGAGAGTTGCCGCGCATAGCTTCAGCCGGCCGACGTTCAGGATGTTGAAGGCGATGATGTGCCCCTTGCCGATTTCTCCGAGGACGTTTTCCACCGGGACCTTACAGTCCTGGAAATAGAGTTGGACGGTAGAGGAACCCTTGATGCCCATCTTGTGCTCCTCGGGACCTTGCGTAAAACCCTCGAAGCCGCGCTCGACGATAAATGCGGTGAACTGGGTGCCGTCCACCTTTGCAAAAACGGTGTACACGTCCGCAAATCCCCCGTTGGTGATCCAGCACTTCTGCCCGTTAAGGAGGTAATATTTCCCATCGGGGCTGAGCGTGGCCGTGGTCTTGGCGCCCAGGGCGTCGCTCCCGCTGCCGGGCTCGGTCAGGCCGTAGGAGCCTTTCCATTCGCCGGTCGCCAGTTTGGTGACGTACTTCTGCTTTTGGGCATCGGTGCCGAAGTACAGGATGGGCAGCGTACCGATCCCGGTGTGCGCCGCTATCGCCACGGAAAAGGAAAAGCCGCCGCCGAGGGCTTCGTTGACCAGGGTCGACGTGATAAAGTCCTTACCGAGGCCGCCGAGGTTTTCCGGGATGGCGGTGCCCAGGAGGCCCTGCTCTCCCGCCTTTTCCACCAGCGAAGGCATGAGCCCGGGTTCCATGGCGTCGATGCGCTGGACGATGGGCAGGACTTCAGCGTCCAGGAACGCCGCACACATATCCTTGACCATGCGCTGCTCTTCGTTGAAGTCTTCGGGAATGAAAGCGTCTTCCGGCCGGCTTTCGCGAATCAGCCATTCGCCGCCCTTAAAGGCGATCTTTTCAGCGGGGTTTGTTGCCGTATTCATAAAAAAGGTTATTTCAGGTTATCGTAAACACGCTGCAGCACGACCTTACAGATCTCGATCTCGTCCAGGGTAACGCCCTCCAGCGCCTCATTCACCGTCTGGTTCGCCACGTCCATCGACTGGTCCTGGAGCTTGCGCGCGAAGTCCGTGAGGTGGATCAGGTTGATTCGGCGATCCTCCTTGGATGGCACGCGGCGTACCAGCTTGAGCCGCTCCAGGTTGTCCACGAGCCGCGTGATCGAAGGCTTGTCCCGGAAGGTCGCATTGCACAGCTCCTGCTGGCTTTGCCCGTCCTGCTTCCAGAGGTGGTACAGCACGCTCCATTGCTCGATGGTGATGTCGACACCCGCCTGTTTAAAATTCTTTTGTAGACGGCGGGCCACCGCAATCGATGCTTTTCCCGTTATAAAGCTGTAGAGTTCTCCTGGTTTAAATTGGTTGTTAGACATACCGTTAGTTAAACAACTAATTCCAAGGTACGTAAAATAGTTGAAAAAAAATACCTTTGTGGATATGCCAAATATCAATTGGACCGATAGTTTCAATTTGTTGTCCAAGCTAACCCCGAAAAGGGCCCTGAATGCGGCGAAGGTGTTTTCCAGCTACTTTATCAGCAAATGGACGGGCCGGCCGGTGCAATGGGGCTATCCGATCTCCCTATCCTTTGAACCGACCACGTCCTGCAACCTTCGCTGTCCCGAATGCCCCAGCGGGCTGAGGGCGTTTACCCGGCCGACCGGGATGCTCAAAAAGGATTTTTTCCGGGAGACCATCGACCAGGTCCATAAAGAGCTCCTTTACCTGATATTTTATTTCCAGGGGGAGCCGTACCTGAACCGCGAATTCCTGGACATGGTCAAATACGCGTCCGATAAGGGCATCTACACGGCTACCTCCACCAACGCCCACTACCTCACCGACGAAAACGCCCGGAAAACCGTGGAAAGCGGTCTGGACCGTTTGATCATCTCCATCGACGGCACCACCCAGGACGTATACGAGCAATACCGCGTGGGCGGAAAGCTGGACAAGGTGCTCGAGGGTGCGCGCAACATCGTCAAGTGGAAAAAGGAGCTCAATAGCAATACGCCCTTCGTTTTTTTCCAATTCCTCGTGGTCAAGCCCAACGAACACCAGATCGAGGACGTGAAGCGCCTGGCCGCTGAAGTGGGCGTGGACGAGGTGCGTTTCAAGACGGCGCAGATATACGATTACGAGCATGGCAACGAGCTGATCCCGACCCTGGACAAATTCAGCCGCTACCGCCAGAAGGACGACGGTACCTATTCCATCAAAAGCGGGCTGTCCAACCACTGCTGGAAGCTCTGGCACGCCAACGTCATTACCTGGGACGGCCTGGTGGTGCCCTGTTGCTTCGACAAGGACGCCATGCACCAGCTGGGCAACCTGAAGATGCAAAGCTTCAAGGAGGTCTGGCACAACGAAAATTACAAACAGTTCCGGCGGGAGTTGATGACCAGCCGCAAAAACATAGACATCTGCGCCAACTGTAGCGAGGGCACAAAAGTTTGGGGATGATTGCAGCCGCCACCGCCGCGCGTCTGCGCGGACAACACGAAGTATTATACCTGCTCCTGCCGGGGGACCGACCGCTGCGGGAAAGGCCCTCCCCCGATACCTGGAGCCTCCTGGAAAACGCCGCCCACCTGGCGGCCTACCAAAAGATGTTTGCCCGGCGCGTGGAGCGGATACTCGCGGAGGACGAACCCGCGTTTGCCGCCTATGTCGGCGACAACGATCCCTATTTCCTGGCGGCGCGGGAAGAATCCGCCGCCGACCTGTTGGTGGACCTGTCCGCCGACCGGCTCTACCTCTATGACTGGATTACCTCCCTGGGGGACGACCCGCTTTCCCGGACCGCGGTCCATCCGAAATACGGCCGCCGGACACTGGCCATGTGGACCGAGTTTTTCCTGCTCCATGAAGCCCATCACCTATACACAATGTGGAAACTGAATCAATGAGCCTAGAGAAAGACATCCATCAGCACGCTAAATTCACCAGCGAGCGCCACAAAGCCCTGGTAAACCTTATCTACACCTACAACTGGACCGTCGAACGCCTCAAGCATTGTCTCGACGAAGAGGACGTCACGCTGCAGCAGTTCAACATCCTGCGCATCCTCAGGGGCAGCAAGGAGCCCCTGTCCACGCTCCAGATCCGGGAACGTATGCTGGACAAGATGAGCGACACCAGCCGCCTGGTGGACAGGCTGGTGCTCAAGGGTCTGGCGCGGAAAAAGGTCGCGGCGACCGACAAACGCCTGGTCGACGTCACCATCACCCCGAAGGGGCAACAGCTGCTGGACCGCCTTGACAAGCACTCCAGGGAAATGGACGGCATACTTTCTGCGTTGACTATTCCCGAATGCAAAACACTCAATAATTTATTGGATAAACTACGTGGCTAAAGATGAAAGGTGTATGCTCCCTGTTTATATTGTCGCTCGTCGCGACGGTTGCGCTGTCTCAGCCGAAGTATGAACTCCGCGCGGCGTGGATCGCCTCGGTGGAACACATCGACTGGCCCAGCCAGGCGGCGGTCGGTAATGTAGCGTTGCAAAAACAGGAGTTTATCGACCTCCTCGACATGGACCAGCGCAATGGCCTGAACGCGGTGGTGGTCCAGATCCGTCCGACCGCGGACGCCTTCTACCCCTCCCCCCTGGAACCCTGGAGCGTCTGGCTGACCGGCAAGCAGGGCGTACCCCCGGAGCCGTACTACGACCCGCTCGCCTTTATGATAGAAGAGACGCACAAACGCGGGATGGAGTTCCACGCCTGGATCAACCCCTACCGGGCGCTGTACAACAGCCGCCGGGACGTCGCCTCGCCCACGCACATCACGCGTATACACCCGGAATGGTTCCTCGTTTATGATAATACCACGCTTTTCAACCCCGGCATACCCGCGGTCTGGGACTACGTCACCAATGTAATCCGGTATATCGTGCGGCACTACGACATCGACGCCATCCATTTCGACGATTACTTTTACCCGTATAAAACCAAGGGTGAATACTTCGCCGACGACTACGCCTATTCCCAATATAACCGGGGGCTGGATAAGGAGACCTGGAGGCGGAGCAACGTAGACAGCCTTATCGTCCGGGTGTCCAAGGCGATCAAGGATGAAAAACCCACTTGTCAGTTCGGGATCAGCCCCTACGGCGTCTGGCGTAACCTGAGCAAAGACCCCGATGGCAGCGATACCCACTCCGCCCAGACCGACTACGACGACCTCTACGCAAACATCCTTCTATGGCTGCAAAAGGGGTGGATCGACTACGTCTGTCCCCAGCTGTACTGGGAGCGCACCCACCGCGTGCTCCCCTACGACCTTTTACTGGACTGGTGGTCCACCCACACGTACGGACGGCAGCTCTTTATTGGCCTGGGTATCTATAAAGCCGGCGTCAACCCCGCCTGGAGAAACCCCCACGAGCTCCCCGATCAGATCCGCCTGGCCCGTGCCGCTTCCGACGGCGTGATCTATTTCAGCAACCAGAACTTCGCCCACAACCCCCTCGGCTGGAGTGACAGCCTGCGGTACGACTTCTATAAATACCCCGCGCTGGCCCCACCCATGCGCTGGATCGATTCGATCGCCCCTTCGCCACCCCTCGTCGCCACCGCCCGCGCCGGCGACAGCGTCCACATCATCCTTAGCGCCTCCAGCGCGAAGCCGCTGCGGCTCTTTGTCGTGTACCGGTATCTGCCCGGAGATACCTCCACCGCGCTGGACCCGGAGCACATGTATAAGCTGCTCCCGGTTATCAACCAGCAGGCTTCACTGACGTTACCGATCGAGAAAGGCGCGCGGCTGCACGGCGGCCTTGGCGCTCGTACCGCCGATGACGACGAGCGCACCCGCTGGTCCGTCACATCTTACAGCACGACCCACCTGGAGAGCGCGCCCGCGGCCTTCTTTGCCGCGCCGCCGCCGGGACTTTAAATTCCGATTTTATCGGTCCACGACCCATTAGGACCGGCGTGACGCGAGCGGGACCCTTGCCCCTTTTTTCTATACCTTTGGGCTCAAAACCGATAACATATGCCAGGGTTTGAATTTTTTGGAGCCGAAGAGCGGAAGGAAGTAAACGATGTCCTCGAAACGGGCATCCTGATGCGCTATGGCTTCGACGGCCCCCGGAAGGGAATGTGGAAGGCGAAGGAATTGGAAAAAACGCTGTCCGATCGTCTCGGGTGCGCCTATGCGCAGCTGACATCCAGCGGCACCACCGCGTTGACCACGGCCATGGCCGCCCTGGGCATCGGCGCCGGTGACGAGGTCATCATGCCGTCGTTCACCTTTGTCGCCAGCGTGGAGGCCGTGCTGAGCGTTGGCGCCGTCCCCGTTGTGGCGGACGTGGATGAAACCCTGACCCTGCGGCCGGATTCCGTCCGGGCCGCCATCACACCCCGTACCAAGTGCATTATGCCGGTCCATATGTGTGGTAGCATGGCCGACCTGGAAGCCCTCCTGGCGATCTGCAAACAACACAACCTCCTCCTCCTGGAAGACGCCTGTCAAAGCACCGGCGCCACCTGGCGCGGCCGGTCGCTGGGGACCGTCGGAAACGCGGGTACCCTCTCCTTCGACTTCGTCAAAACGGTAACCTGCGGCGAAGGCGGCGCCGTTCTGACCAACGACCAGTATGTCTTCGAAAAGTGCGACCAGTTCACCGACCACGGGCACGACCATAAAGGCGTGGACCGGGGCGCCGACGAACATCCATACCTGGGGTATAATTTCCGCATTTCAGAACTGCACGCCGCCGTCGGACTTGCCCAGCTGCGCAAGCTCGACCGGTTCCTGGAGATCCAACGCAGGAATCAGCAGGCCTTGCACGCGATCCTGGCGACGGTTCCCGAAATCACCTTCCGCACCGTCCCCGATCCAGCCGGCGACAGCGGCACCTTCCTGAGCTGGTTCCTCCCCACCGCCGACATTACCCAAGCCGTCGTCGAGGGTTTCCGTGCCGCCGGCATCCTCCCCGGCAATTTCTACTGGTTCAACAACAACTGGCACTACGTCCGTAAATGGCACCACCTCAAAGAAGGCCATTCCCTCTACGCGCTTTCCCCCGAGCAACTCGACGCCATGGAGGTTATCCGCCACCAGGACTTCTCCGTCTCCGATGCGGTCATGTCGCGGTGCATCTCCACGGCGATTTCGCTGTCATGGACTGATGCGCAGCTACAGGAAAAAGGCGCCGCGATGGTTTCGGTTATTCAATCGGTGCTCTCCCGCGCAGGCGCGACGGCTTAAACTTCTACAATTCCTCCGCGGCCGCCGCATCCACGAACCAGTGGAGCTCCCCGTCGATCGGTTGAATGATCTGGGAGGGGTAAAGATCGACGTTCCGCTCACCCTTGAGGACTTCGCGGAGCGCATGCGCCTTGTTTGCACCAAATGTCAGGAACGCGACGCGGTGGGCCCGGTTGACCAGGGGAGCGGTCAGCGTTATCCGGTACATTTTCTGGGCTTCCAGGTAGTAGGCCTTTACCCATGCGGTTTCTTCGTGGATAACCGGTTGTCCGGGGAAAAGCGAAAGAGTGTGTCCGTCCTCGCCCATGCCGTTGAGGACCAGGTCGAAGGTGGGGCCATCTGCGGTGAAATATGTATGCAGGATGGCGGCGTAGGCTTCGGCGGCTTTTTCAGGGATTAGGGCGGTATTCATCACATGGACATGGGTATTGAGCACGTGGACGTGATCGACCAGGGTGGCGAAGGTCATCCTGGCGTTGTTGCGGTCGTCCTCGAAAGGGACAGCGCGCTCGTCGCCCCAGAAGAGGTGCACCCTGGACCAGTCGATCCGGCTCCGGAAGGGCTCGGCGGCCAGCAGCGAATAGAGCTCCTTGGGAGAGTTGCCCCCCGTGAGGCACCAGGTGTAACGGTCGGAAGTTTTGAGGGTAGTTTCGATATGGGCGGTGATCCATTCGGCCAGTTGGCGGGAGACTTCCGGTGGGGTTGCGTATACGTGTACTTCCATATGGCTAGTTTTATGGCTGGTTGACCGACAGGGTCGCCCAGTTGTGTCCATCGCGGGCGATTAACGCTTCCGCGTCTTCTGGACCCCAGGAGTTGGGGACGTAGTTCGGGAAGTCGACCGGGGGACGGGTCTGCCAGGTTTCGAGGATGGGGGTGATCACCTTCCAGGCGGCTTCGACCTGGTCGGCGCGCATAAAAAGGGTGGGGTTGCCTTCCATGACGTCCAACAGGAGCGTCTCGTAGGCTTCGGGCTCGTGGCTTTGGATCTCCTTGTCGTACTTGTAGATCATGTCGACGGGGTCGAGGCTCATGGTCTGACCCAGGCGTTTGGCCTGGAAGCGGACGCGGATGTCCATTTCCGGGGATACCGTGATAGTGAGCCGGTTTGGGCGCCAGGTTTCAGCGGCTTCCGGGGGAAAGGCATAGTGGGGCGCCGGGCGGAAGTGGATGCTGATGACGGTCATCTTTTCCCGGAGCCGTTTGCCGGTGCGGACATAGAACGGGACGTCCTGCCAGCGCCAGTTGTCGATGTAGAACTTGACAGCGGCGAAGGTCTCGGTATTGGAATTTTTGTCCACGCTTTCTTCCTGGCGGTAGCCTGGCACCTTTTCACCCTTCATCCAGCCCTCGGCGTATTGGCCGCGGACCGCGACGCTGTGCACGTCCTCGGCGTTGATCCGACGGATGGCGTTGAGCACGTCCACCTTCTTATTACGGATTTCGTTGGCGTCGAAACTTACGGGGGCTTCCATCGCCACCATACACATGATCTGCAGGATGTGGTTCTGGACCATATCGCGGAGGGCGCCGGAGGTCTCGTAGTAACCGCCCCGGCCTTCCACGCCTACGGTTTCGGCGGCGGTTATCTGGACGTGCTCGATGTAGTTCCGATTCCAGACGGGCTCGAAAAGCGCGTTGGCAAAACGCAGCGCGAGTATGTTCTGAACCGTTTCCTTACCCAGGTAGTGGTCGATGCGGTAGATCTGGTCTTCGCTGAACAGGTTGGTCAGCAACACATTCAAATCATGGGCGCTTTGGAGATCGTGACCGAAGGGTTTTTCAACGACGATACGGGTGCATTTTTTGTCCCCGCAAAGGTCCACCTTGGCGAGCTTGGTAGCGATGTCGGGTACCAGCTGGGGCGCTACGGCCAGGTAAAAAAGGACGTTCGGGTGGGAGCCCCATTCACTTTCCTTTTTGCGGGCGATACCGGAGATGCCGTCATAGGAGGCGTCTTTTTCGGCGTCCATCCGGAGGTAAGACACGTTTTTGGAGAATTCGGCCCACTTGCCGTTCTGTTCTCCCTTGCGGCGGGAGAACTGCTGGATACCCTCCAGCAGGCGTTCACGGTAGGATTCGTCCGTGAAGTCTTTGCGACCGATACCGACGATGGCGAACTTTTCGGGCATCCAGTCGTCGATGTACAGGTTGTATAGTGCGGGGATTAATTTACGGAAGTTGAGGTCACCGCTGCCACCGAAGATAAAGATGAGGGTGGCTGACGGGCGTTTATTGTTTTGCATACAAACGGTTTATTATTGGGGTTGCCATTCGCTGTGAAACGTGCCGGGCCGGTCGATGCGCTGATAGGTGTGTGCGCCGAAGTAGTCCCGTTGGGCTTGTATGAGGTTGGTGGGCAGCCAGGCGCTCCGGTAGGCGTCGAAGTAGGACAAGGCTGCGGTAAGACCGGCAACCGGGATGCCGGCGCCGATCGCGCGCTGCAGCAGGCTGCGGGTGTTTGCCACCAGCGGGTTCACCAGCGCGGCGATGTTCTTGTCCAGGAGGAGGTTGCTCAGCTTGGGATCGGCGGTATAGGCCTTGTAGAGGGGATCGAGGAGCACCGAGCGGATGATACAACCGCCCCGCCATACGCGGACGACCTTTTCCAGCGGGATTTCCATGGCCCACTCGGAGGATGCCTTTTGAAGCTGGGCCATGCCCTGGACATAGCTCAATATGGTACCGAAGTTGAGGGCGTCGTGGACGAGGGATTCGAGGTCCCCGGAAGAATCGGACGAGGTATCGCCCAGCTTATGGTCTGCGGAGGGATAGAGCTTTGCCGCTTCCGTGCGTTCGTCCTTGAAGGCCGACAGGGTGCGAAGTGTCACCGCGGTATCGATCACGGGAATCGGCACCGGCAGATCGAGGGCATCCTGGGACGTCCACTTACCCGTACCCTTGGCGCCCGCTTTGTCGAGGATCATGTCCACCAGGCGGGTGGAAGTAAGGTCGTCGTTCTTTATGAAGACGTCGGCGGTTATCTCGATCAGGAAGGACTTCATGTCCCCCTTGTCCCATTTGGCGAACAGCGTGTGCAACTGGTCGTTCGTATAGCCCGCCCCCAGTTTGAGGACGCCATATATTTCGCTGATCAATTGCATGATCGCGTATTCGATGCCATTGTGCACCATTTTAACATAGTGACCAGCAGCGCCTACACCCAGGTAATCCACGCAGGGCTCGCCGTTGACCTTTGCGGAGACCGCGGTCAGGATGGGCGCTACCTTTTCATACGCGTCCTTGTCGCCGCCGGGCATGATGGAGGGACCCGTCCGGGCGCCGTGCTCGCCCCCGGAAACGCCTACTCCCATAAAGTGGAAACCCTTGTCCGCCATGTATTTCAGACGACGCTGGGTGTCGGTGTAATGGGAGTTGCCGCCGTCGATGACGATGTCGTCCTTGTCGAGCAACGGGATCAATTCTTCCAGTACGTCGTCCACCGGTTTGCCCGCCGGTACGAGCATCATCAGCCGGCGCGGCTTTTCCAATTGATCCAACATTTCCTTGAGCGTGCTGACGCCCTTTACGTTCTTACCCTGACCGGCGGCGGCTTCCAGGGCCTGACCCTTGGTCTGGTCTTTGTCAAAGCCGATGACGGAGAACCCGTGGTCGGCCATATTCAACAGGAGATTGCGGCCCATGACGCCGAGGCCGATCATGCCGAAATGATACGATTGTGTTGCCATGCGTTAGAAATGAGGTAACAAACCTACGTCAATTTGCGCTTTTAAATGTATTATCTTTGCTCTATGAGCGAGAGTGTTACAGTGGCTTCAGGTCCTCAACTTACCCCCAAGGACTTCGCCACCGATCAGGAAGTGCGTTGGTGCCCCGGTTGTGGGGATTATTCCATCCTGGCACAAGTACAGAAAATAATGCCGACGTTGGGCATTGCCCGTGAGAACATCGTGATTGTCTCCGGGATAGGTTGTTCGAGCCGTTTTCCTTATTATATGAACACCTATGGCATGCACTCGATCCACGGACGGGCGACTGCCATCGCCAGCGGGCTTAAGGCAACGCGGCCGGAATTGAGCGTATGGATCGTCACGGGCGACGGTGACGGCCTGAGCATCGGTGGCAACCACACCATCCACCTGCTCCGCCGGAACTTCAACGTTAACGTGATGTTGTTCAACAACCAGATATACGGGTTGACCAAGGGACAGTATTCGCCCACGTCGGAGACGAACAAGGTCACCAAGTCTACGCCCATGGGCTCGATCGACCACCCGTTCAACCCCCTGGCGCTTGCCCTGGGGGCGGACGCCACGTTCATTGCCCGGAGCATGGACCGCGACCCCAAACACCTGCAGCAAATGCTCGTCAGGAGTCACGCCCATAAGGGCGCGTCCCTGCTGGAAATATACCAGAACTGTAACATCTTCAACGACGGCGCCTTCGAGATTTTCACCGAAAAAGGCACCAAGGCAGCCCAGACGCTCTTCCTCGAACAGGGCAAACCGCTTGTTTTCGACGGGGGTAAAAAAGGCATCCGGCTGGACGGCTTCCGTCCGGTGGTCGCCGACCTCGAGGGCGGTTCCTACAGCGCGGATGATTGCTGGGTCCACGACGAGCGTGACTTCTATAAGGCGCAAACCCTGGTCCGCATGTTCGACGATCCTTCGATCGAAGGACACCTCCCCCGCCCTTTCGGCGTGTTCTATCAAACCGATCGCGCCTGCTACGAGGACTCGCTCCAGCTTCAGATCGACGAGGCCCGGTCCACCCGGGGTGCCGGCGACCTCGATAAGCTGCTCCGCGGGAAGGAGACCTGGGAGATTGTGGCGTAACGTTTTAGCAAGGAATTTTTTCCAGATAGGGGCCGGCAAATGCTGGCCTTTTTTTGTGCCCCAAAGCGGTGAGCCTAGCGGCACGCGAGCCCTGTTGGCGACCGCCATTTTAAAGCGGCGAAGCATATGCCTCCGACAGGGGCGGGTTGCCAACGCCGGTGTTTTCGCCGCAAATACTGCGGCGGTGCAAAATAAGTAGATGGTACTGAGGTATATACAAAAAAATTGGCCCCAATAGACATCGGGGCCTCTTTGCTTACCTCTGAAACCACAAAATGAACTTGTGATGTACCGATAAAACGACAAAAACCGTGCAGAAATGATCTTGCTGCGCGGTTTTTCACTTTTTTTTTAGATAATCAATCGGAAGATTACTGGAACCCCGCTGTGTCCAATGCCCTATCGGCCTCCCGAAGGACGCGCTCCTTTTTATATTCGTACCACCACATGGGAGCCGTCTTTTTCATAAGGGTATCGATGTTCCGCATACCCACCAGATTCCAGGCGCCCTTGATCTTACCGGTCAAAGTGTGATTGATCGCCCTGAGACTCATAGCAAAACCACTATCCAAATACTCCATATGGTGCCAATATCCGGCGGGCATGAACAGGGTTTCGCCGTGCTCGAGGATCACTTCGTAACCCCTGGCCAGCTTGATAGCGGGGAAGCGACCATAGTCGGGCGTGCCATTGTGATCGTAATAGTGGCTGAAGTCAGCCATACTCAATACCTCGAAGGGCTTGCGGTAGAGCTTATGCTGTTCTCCGTATGGGAACAGCAGTACGCGTTTGCGGCCAACGAACTGGGTATGCAGGATATGCGACAAGTCGATGTCGAAATGCATGTGCGTGATCGAGGTCGCGCCACCCACAAACAACATGGGATACTTTTTGACAAAACCCTTCATCAGCTGTTCCGGCCAGGTAAAGTCCTGGGTCAGCTCCGGAGCATGATCGAAGATGTTGAACAAGAAGATCCTCCACCCCGCGGGGCCCTGGCTGATCATGTCGATATACTCCCCGAATGTTTTGTAATCGTCCGCCTTGTTGACCGGGGTAAAGGCATCGCTTTTGATGTTATTATAAATGCCAACGTTCTTGTCCCCGACCAGTTGTTTGAAATATGCCCAGTTCCACTTATCCCTGGCCGGCCAGGTCTTTGATAAATCAGTTATCACTACCGGCCTGGACGTTTCATAGTAGCGATCCCTGAACTCCTCCGAGTCTATGGAGGACACTTTTTCAACAGGTTGCAGCAACATTCATGCTCTTTTAGGAACCTCAAAATTAGCATTAAAAAATTGTTACCCGCTCCTTTGGTGTAAATTGTGCGACCATGCTCCTCCACGTCCATCCTGACAATCCCCAACCCAGAGCCTTGAAAACTATAGCCGAAAGCCTGGCGGATGGGGGGATCATCGTCTACCCTACGGACACCATCTATGGGTTGGGTTGTGACATCTTTCAACACAAGGCCATCGAACGGATTTGCCGGATCAAGCACATAGACCCCGCCAAGGCCCAGCTTTCTTTTGTGTGTTACGACCTTAGCGACCTCAGCCGGTATACCAAAAGCATCGACACCCCGCTGTACCGGTTGTTGAAAAGCTATCTACCGGGGCCGTATACCTTTATCCTCCCCGCCAGCAAGGAGGTGCCCCGTATATTAAAGAGCAAAAAAGATACGATAGGTTTAAGGGTGCCCGACAACAATATTGCCCGGGAGATCGTCCGGACGCTCGGTCACCCTATCCTCAGCACTTCCCTCCCGGGCGAGATGGTCGAAGAATATACCGATCCTGAATTGATCTATGAGAACTTCGGCAACCAGGTCGACCTGGTCGTTGATGGCGGAACAGGTGGGATGGTGGCGTCCACTATAATAGACTGTACGCAGGACGAGTTACGGGTGATTCGCCAGGGTTTGGGGCCGTGGCCGGAGGTCACGGGGTAGCTTTCCCCTTTACACGTTGTTGATTTTTTTACACAGAGCTGGTACAAAATGCTCTAAATTCATCGATTATGAAAACCCTGCTTTACCTCGTCTGCTTTCTTTTCGCCCAGGGCGGTTTGGCCGCCCCCTCCCTTCCATGCACCGCCCCCCCGGATACCGGCGTAGCCCCCTCCGCGACCGACACGTCGAAATTCATCCCCGTGGAACGCGTGGCGGAATTCGAAGGCGGGGACTCCGCCTGGAATGACTGGATCAGGGGCCAGCTCCTGAAACGCCTGCGTTACATGGAAAAGAAAAATGCATACGGTAGCGCCGAGGTAGGTTTTATCGTGGAAAAAAACGGCGGCATAACCCATGTCGAAATCCTACACAGCGCCGGCACCAAGCTCGACGACGTCGTGCTCGAAATCATGAGTAAGTGTCCACGATGGAGCCCGGCCCTGAAACACGATCATACTCCCGTGATGGCCTACCGGCGCCAATGGTTCACCCTCCAGCGACCGGACTGATGCCGACCATCCGCCTGACCACGACGATCCGTGCACCGCGGGAGGTTTGCTTCGACCTGTCGCGGAGCATAGACCTGCATATGGAATCCACCGCCCATACGGGTGAACGCGCAATCGCCGGCCGGACCAGCGGGCTCATCGGTCCAGGTGAAACCGTAACCTGGCGCGCGCGGCATTTTGGCGTCTGGCAAAACCTGACGTCCAGGATCACTATCTACGAGTGGCCGGGCGTCTTCGTGGACGAGATGGTCAAGGGGGCTTTCCGGTCCATCCGGCACGAGCATCGTTTCGAGGTCTTTGACGGGGCCACCGTCATGTATGACGTATTCGCGTACCGGAGCCCGCTGGGCTGGCTGGGCCGCGTGGCCGATTTTCTCTTTTTGAAAAAATACATGCGCCGCCTGCTCGAGCAGCGCAACGTGGTCATTCGCGCGGCCGCCGAGCAGGCCGCCGGCGTGACATAGCCGCGCGCCGCCGTCCGCGCGCCGCGGCCCTCGCGCGGGCTCACTGCGCGACACTTGGCAGAGCGTTTGCACTATCAACGTGCCTATGTCTATCAAACGCCTCCAGAAAGCCCTGGCCTACGCCGTTTCAGTCGTGCTGGCCCTGGCGGTCCTAACCTACATCACCGGTGGCGTTATGGTCCGGCGCAAAGTGGCGCAGGCTGTCGCCCAGTTGCCGCCCTCGCTCAAGGTGTCCTATTCCTCGCTGCATCCCCTGCTGTTCCAATCGGCGCTGGTCATAAAGAACCTGGATATCCGGTTTGCGCCGGGCGATTCAGCGCATGCCCACCATGTGCGGATCGCAAAAGTGGAATTGGCTGGTATTGGATTTTTCAGCTGGTTGTCTTCCCGCCGGCTGAAGATAAAGACGCTCCTCCTCGAGGACGGGCGCGTCGACATCGACCGGTCTTTGCTCGACAGCGGCGCGTTGCCCCATGACCTGCAAAGGCCGTTCACCGAGGCCGCGATAGGGAAGATCCTGCTGGTAAATATCCAGGTGAACAGGGGCGCCGGATTTACTGCCACGGGCGACCTGGAAATTGATTCGGTGCATATCGACAGCACGGTGGCTTTTTCTGGAATAAGTTGCCATATAAGCAACGCGCGGTATCGTTACCCCGACGCTTATGCGCAGTTACGTCTAAGCGGCTTAGACATCGATAGCCGGGAAAGGACGCTCGACATCGACACCGTCCGTATCGTACCTACGGTCGACAAGCTCGAGCTGGGTAAGATCAAGGGCCACCAGGAAGACTTCGTCGAGGGGGACGCCACCGGAATCCATGTAGGTGGCCTGGACTTCGGCGAACTGCGCCGCGCCGCAGCCGCCGGGAGCCACCCGGCCGGTGCGCCCCATCGCTTCGTCGCCGACAAGGTCACCATCAAAGGCGCCAGGGTCTATGTATTCCGCGACCGCCGCCTGCCCCTCGACACGGGTGTCAAACCGTTGCCGGTCGACTACCTGCGCCGCCTGCCGGTAGACCTGCGCGTGCAAAAAGCAGAACTGGGTCCCACCACTTTTACCTATGAAGAACACCCCAAGGACGGTGACAAGACCGGCTACCTGAAAATCGTCCATTTCTCCGGCCACATCGACCACCTCATCAACCACCCCGCCCCCGGCGACCCCGCCTATATGAATGTCGTCACCGAAGGCTCGCTCATGGGTTCGGGTTCCGTAGAAGCCACCACCCGCATGCCCCTACGTCCCGGAGATCCATACATCGTAAATGGTTCTTTCCACGACCTGGACGTCACCTCCCTCAACCCCGCCGCCGAAAACCTCGGCCGCCTCCACCTCGAATCCGGCCTGCTCAACAACCTCAGCTTTTCCTTCCAGATGACCGCCGAAAAAGCCACCGGACAAATCATCGGCGAATACCACAACCTCGTCGCCGACAAGCTCAAAGACGTTGATGACAAAAAAGTCGACAAGTTCAAATCGTTCTTCCTAAAGCACCTCATCATCCCCAAAGACAAGGACCACACGCTCCCCGTCGCCCGCCGCACCGGCAAGGTGGATTACAAGCGCGATCATTCCCGCTATTTTTCCTACTATCTTTTGCATTCGCTTTTGGTAGGCGTCAAGGGGAGTTTTTCGTTGGGGTTTTTGTTGCCGGGATAGGGATTTTTCCGTAAGATTTTATACTGAATTTTACTATTGATGAACTTCAACTATTGCGAGACAAAAAAAAGCGTATTATTTTTATAGGCTCGATCAAAAGCAACTTATGTCAACCGATATAAAATATAAAAGCAGTATTCGTCCAAATCTCGCAAGAAGACTTTTCTGGGATTTTGACTACGAATCGATCGATTGGCAGGAAGCGATAGTCACTGTTGTTCAACGAGTAATGGAACGAGGTAATGAAGACGAATGGCAGGAGCTTTTTCGTTTCTATGGTCGAGACAAGGTGGTTGACACACTTAAATATGATTCGAATTTTTTGCCTGATTATGCTATCGAAAAGGTTTGCCGTTACTTTGGATTAAAACCTGAGGATTTAAGGTGTTATTGGAGGAAAAAGTCGAGGCCAGGATATTGGATTTAAAATACCCAGGGTAGCCTACCATTTATTTGTTAATAACCAATCTCTATGGTTTGCATAGTGGATGGGATTTTATTTAACCGCATTGATAAGAATCGTGAGGGAAACTGATAATGTTGCACGTGGAAACAGTGAACGAAGAGATGCTGGAATTAATCAAACGTCTTTCAGTTGATAGACAACTTTCCGAATTTTATCTTGTTGGTGGCACAGCACTTTCACTACAACTCGGCCATCGCGCATCAGTTGATGTGGACCTCTTTACTCAAAAAAAATTTGATTCGAAGGAAATTTCGGGATATCTAAAAGAAACATACGGTGCTGAAGTAACCGGAACCATGGATAGTGCAACGTTCGGTTTTATTGGGTCCGTAAAGGTTGATATCGTTGCCCACCCGCACAAATGGCTTGCTTCCCCTATTGTTGAAGAAGGAATTAGAATGGCGTCATTAGATGACATAGCGGCAATGAAACTAAATGCTATCGTACATTCAGGCACGAGGAAAAAGGATTTTATCGATATTTATGCACTTTTGGAACATCGGACCTTGAATGAAATGACAGAGGCTTATGAGCGGAAGTATCAAATAATGAATGCTGCCGTGGCTAAGCAAGCACTGTTATACCATAAAGACATTGAAAAAGGGACCCAAATAACCTGGCTCGATCGGCCCCAGCGTTTATGGGTTCACATCGCCGACCGGCTGGAAGATGCAGTGTACAATCCTCAAAACCTTTATACAAAGACCCTGGATTGGAGAACAAACGAGGAATCGGACGGCCTATCGATCTTCGAAGAATACCAGGAGCGGTACCTGGCCCGGATAAGCCACAACCTGGACGAATCCCCCGGTCGCGGCAAAGGCAATGGCCGTGGTTACGGCTACGGCAATGAGCAACAATTTATCGTACATTAGCGCAAACCCCCATCATGAACACAAAGCTTGCTCTTTTCTCCCTTATGGCCCTATTTACCATTAAGCAAACCAGCGCGCAGCAAGACGCCAAGACACAGGAATTGTTGAAACAGGACTGGCCATGCCTGCATTGTTTTGCGGACTCCAATGCCAAGGTGCCACCGCCGGCGGCGGGGGAGAACCGGGTGGTGTTCATGGGGAATTCAATCACCATCGGATGGCTGGAAAAGAATCCGGAGTTTTTCAGGGGTAAACCGTATCTGGACCGGGGGATCAGCGGGCAGACGACACCGCAGATGCTGATCCGGTTCCGCCCCGACGTGATCAACCTGAAACCAAAGGTGGTGGTGATCCTCGCGGGGACCAACGACATCGCGGGTAATACGGGGTATACCAGCAACGAGACGATCGTGGGCAATATCATATCGATGGCGGAGCTGGCCAGGGCCAGCGGGATACGCGTCGTCATTTCTTCCATCCTCCCCGCGTACGAATATCCCTGGCGGACGGGGATGGACCCGCTCCACCGCATCCCGGCGGTGAATGCACAACTTAAAGCGTACGCCGAGGCGAACCACTGTGTCTATCTCGACTATTTTTCGACGATGGTCGACCAGCGGGGCGGTCTAAAACAAGAGCTAACCAGCGACGGCGTACACCCCACCAAGGCGGGCTACCTGGTGATGGGTCCCCTGGCGGAAAAAGCCATCGCGGAAGCGCTCAGGATGAAGCTGCGCTAGCGGAGGGACCGAAATTCTCCGTAATTTCAGGGCTATGAAAAGCAAATCTACCTCAGACCTGACCGAAGAATTCGTAGAACAATGCAAAGCGAACTTCTTTAATGATATACGCCCGGCCAACCCCGCGACCACCCGGTCGCCGGAGCACAATGCCGTGATCGCCATAGCCAGGGATTTTTTTAACCGGGGCGACGTAACGGCGCTCCAGCTCCTCCTTGGGAAAAGCCAGTATTTTGTCGACCTGTGGTCCGCCCATATGTTATTGGAGCACGGCCAACTGGACGAAGACCTCAAAAAGAAGTCGACCGACGTGATCAAGCGATACGCGCGGGGTTGCATGAACCCCGAGGTCATAGCCGAGGAGAAGTCCTGGCTGGCCGCCCACGATATGGGGAATTAAGCCAGGCCGTGCTCCTTGGCAAAATTCAGCAGACCGACGGGCGTATAGATGTTGAGCTTGCGGCAGATATTACGCCGGTGGGCGTTAACGGTGAATTCACTGAGGCTCATCTGCTCACTGATATTCCTGGTGGTAAGTCCACGGGCGATCATCCGGATGATTTCCACCTCCCTTTTGGTGATCCGGTTTTTGCGGATGAAGTCGTCGCTCAGCTTGTCTGAGCTCGCCACGGGCTCCTGCTCCCCCGGGAACCATTTCTGGCCGGCGGCTACCGCACGAAAGGCTTCCTTGATGGTAACGGAGGTGCTCGTCTTCAGGAGATAGCCGTCTGCGCCGAGGGCGCGCACATCAGCTATCAGTTTTGGCTGGTTGTAGCTGGTAAAGACGATGACGCGGACGTGCGGGAAATCCTTTTTTACCCGTCTCAGGGTGTCGACGCCATCCATCTTTGGCATGTTGAGGTCGAGCATGACGATGTCCGCGCCCGACTGGCTCAGGCTGTCGAGTAATTGACGGCCGTTGCCCACCGATGCCGGGACGTCCACGTCCTCGATCTCCCGGAGCACGTTGATGAGCCCGTCTATCAGCATGGGATGGTCGTCCGCTATGATAATCCTAAGCGCCATGGTTTACGGGTATTTCGATGACGATCAGGGTACCCTGGTCGTTCTTTTTGGTGATTTCCATCTGGCCCTTCAGATAGGCGATCTTCGACTGGATCGTACGCAACCCTTTGCCCTTCCGGTATGCCGATTCGCCAATGCCCACGCCGTTGTCGTCCACGATGATCGAGATGTGGTGGTCCTGCTCCACCAGCTCCAGGGTGGCGGTCGTTGCCAGTGAATGCTTCAGGATGTTCTGCAATAGCTCCTGGATGATGCGGTAAAGGTCGTTCAACAACCCCATCGGGTGTTTACCCGAGTCTTCGAAACCGATGATGATCAGCTCCAGCCGGATCGTGCCGGAGAGGTTGACGGTATCCGCCAGGTCTTCGATGGCCTTCCTGAAACCGTAGCGTTCGATGATCAGGGGCGTGAGCCGGTGGCTCAGCTCCCGGATGGTCGTGGAGACCGAAGAAAGGATCTCGTGCGTTTTTTGTATCCGCTTCTCCGACTGTTCGTCCCCGATGCCCTTCTCGATCGTCGACGAAATGTTGAGCAGCGCCAGGGCCAGCATAGAGTTCACCTCGTTGTGCAGCTGGTCCGCAATCTTGTGGCGCTCGTTTTCTTCCGCTTCCATCACGCTTTGCATGATGTCGATGTGCTGTTGTTTTTCCATTTCCACGAACTTGCTTCGGGCAAGGTCGGCCTGTTGTTTCTCCCGGACCTTCCGGGCGCGGAGGTAGAGGCTCAGGAAGGTGATGGCCAGGGCCGCGATACACAGGATGACGATGTAGAACGTCCTTTCCCGCCGGGCACGCGCCAGGGCGGCGGCGCGGTCGTCGTTCAACCGTTGGATCTCCCGCTCTCCTTCCCGGACGCGCATCCGGGTCTCGACCACCTGTATGGCACGGAAGCGGTTGAGGTTGGACAGCGAATCCCGGACCTGGTAAAACGAGTCCAGCGCGGCGGCATAGGCGGGATAATTTTTTAAGGCCTTTTGTAATTCCGCGTAGCACTGGTAGTAATAGAAGCCATATGCCGAATACCTGCGCGTGCCGAGCCCGGGTTCAAAACGCGCAAGCACGCGACGGGCGGAGTCGACCCGGCCGTTCAACAGCAGCCCATGCGCATAATAAACACCGGGCGGCACCAGCGAAAGCTCAAAACTTTCGTCGCCGAAGGTCCGGGCTTTTGCATAATACTCCAGGGCCTTTTGATTGTCTCCGGCGTGCTCCGCGATGAGCCCCGCGGCGATAAAGTAGTTGACCAGCGGTATCTGGTCCTCCGGCACGCCGAATGTCTTGAGGCTCGTGTCCAGGTAGGCCTTGGCGTCGCCATAAAGACGCTGATAGGCCCTGACGATCGACAGATAGGCGGCGACGTATGGGATACCCGGTTTGCCATAAGGGCTGTTCACCGTATAGTCGTAGCACATTTGCATATACTTGCCGGCGTTGTCGTAATCCGTCAGCAACAGGTTGAGCTGCGCCAGCTGGTGATATACCGTTTGCTCCGCCAGGCCAAATCGATAGAGGTGGGAATTGTAGAGCTTGTTGCTGGGGATAAGGCTGCTGTCGCGGGAAATGTCGAGCAGGCCTTCGAACCCCTCGATCTGCTTTACTGGGTTGTCCTGCAGCACGGTTAGAATGTAGTCGTACTTGGCGGAAAAAAAGGCGTTCTTATCCGCTATATCCTGCGACAGCATGATGGCTTTGTCGAGGTAACGGCGCGCCCCGGTGGTGTCGGTGTCCTTGATCGATTGCGCCTTGAACGTATAGATAAAGGACAGGGCTTCCTTGTCTCCCGTTTTCAGGAACTGCTGCTCCGCGACCGGGAAATACTTGTTGAGCGAGTCGGTTTTCCCCGTGGTACTGTAAAAGGCCACCAGCGCTACGTATACGCTCCTCAGCAGGCTGTCGTTGCCCGCGGCGTTCACTTCGGCCTGGCGGTACAACACCGAGGCGTCGTCATAGAGCCGCATCAGCACCTTCGACTTTGCCTCGACCATGATCATAAGGTGAACCCAGCCGTGGTTCCCCGTTTTTTCCAAAATGGGGATGTACTCGTTGATCATTTGGAAAGCCAACCCCATATTGGTCCGGCTGACGGCTTGTATCAGGTCGCAGGCGTCCCGGAAGTTTTGCTCCGTGGGCGCATTTTTTTTCAATTCCTCCCATTTGGCGCGCCCCTCGGCGTCCGTATAGTTGCGCAATTGCGCGTGGGCGATCGGACCACAGAAGGTAAGCAACAGGAGTAAAGCGAAGAGCCTTTTCATTTTTGGACGCAGTACCCGGTTAGACGGGCGGCTGTCTAATTTAGGCATAAATGGTCATTGCTCAAATTTACCCTCCTCACCGGAGGGGGGCAATAGTTAAGGGTAACTAAAAGCCTTCACGGAAGCTTGCATAACTAAAAAAATAGGTTTACCTTATAGTAAACCTAACGATATGTCTCCTCGTTTTCTAGCAACCGCCCTCCTGCTCGTCAATATAGCCTTCGCCCAGGACGAAGGCCGCCAGGATCTTTATTATGGAAAGTTCCAAAGCGCCAGGGATTTTTACCAAAAAGCACAACCCGGGGGTGAGAGCACCTGGTGGCTAGGCCAGGCGGAGCTGGGGATGAAGGATACAAACGCCGCGGCGACGTTATACGCGCACGCCCTGGCGGCCGCTCCAAACGATCCCTGGGCGCTGGTGAGCGCGGGCATGGCTTCCCTGCTGACCGGTAAAGCCACCGATGCCCGGAATCAGTTCGAATCCGCCATCAGCCTAACCAGGGGCCGGGACGCCGGTATCCTCCAGGCCATCGCCCGGGCAAACATCGACGCGCCCGCCGGTGACGCCAACTATGCGATTACCCAGCTGAACCTTGCGCTGAAGCGCAAGAAAACGGCCGGTTTATTCACCGACCTCGGCGACGCCTACGCAAAGCTGATTGACGGGGGGAACGCCGTTACCAACTATAACAACGCCCTGCAAACCGACCCGTCGTATGCGGCCGCACATTACAAGACCGGTTTGATCTACGAGACCCAACGAAACCCCAGCCAGTTCGTTCCCGAATACGAAGCCGCGATCGCGGCCGACGCCCGTTACGCGGCCGCCTTTTACCGGCTCTATGTGCATTACTACTACCTGGACGTCGACAAGGCGCGGGACTACCTGGCCAAATACACCGCCCTGGCCGATCCCGGGCCGCTGGTCGACCAGGCGAACGTAGACATCCTTTTTGCCGGCGGGCACTACCAGGAGGCCGTCGATCGCGCCACCGCATTGCTCCCCGGCACGCCGGCGGCGTTCAAACCCCACTACTATAAGCTCCTGGCCTACGCCGAGGATTCGCTGGGCCGCTACGCCGACGCCAGGTCCGGCATGGATACCTACCTGGGTCACCCCGACGACCAGCTGACGCCAAAGAACTATCTCGAGGCCGCGCGCATCTATTATAAAGGTGGTTTTGGCGCCGATTCTGTCTTCGCCTTCGTAGAGCGGGCCATTGCCCTGGATACCGTCCCGGCCCAGAAGACCGCCTACATTCATTATGCCGCCGCCCTCGCCGACTCCCTCCACGAACCCATCCGCAAGGCCTATTGGGCCGGCCAGGTCTACCTGAACGAGAAAGAGCCCGATCCCGCCGATCTCTACGCATGGGGCAATGAAATCTACAACACCGCGGAGGCCATACGGAAGGCTGACTCCGCTACCCGGACCGGCGCTTCCGACCGTTTCTACCGCCAGGCCGACAGCGTGTTTGCCTGCTATATCGATAAGTTCCCCGCTTACGCGGTCTATGGCTATTACTGGCGCGCCCGCTCCAACTGGTCCCTCGACACGGATATGAAGAAGGGGCTGGCAGCACCTTATTTTGAAAAGATGATTGCCATGGCCGATACTTCCAAAGACTCTGCGAAGTATGTCGACGCCGTCAAAACGGGCGCCTATTACCTGACTGCATATTATTATGGGAAAAAGGCGTTTCGCGAGGCGTTGGAGTATGACAACAAGTACTTGTTATACGCCCCCGACGATGCGAGCTTCCGCCGCCTGAAGGATTTTATCGAAAAGCGCCTGGCCCAGGGCGGGAACTAGTCTTATCTTTCCGTCGTGAAAACGGCCGCTTATATCCTTACCTCGCTGCTCGTATACCTGGCGTTATGCGTGGCGGTATATCTCATGCTGGCCATCGCGATCGACTACGCGTCCTTCAGGACGGACATCCATTTTTTGCGCTTCAAGCAAACCTACATACCCATTCCCCTGTGGCGGGCTGCCTTCTATACGCACGTATTCAGCGCCGTACTGGCCCTGGCGGCGGGATTGACGCAGTTTTCACCCCTGGTGTTAAGGGAACACCGGCGTCTCCACCGCGTCATGGGCTGGATCTACGCGGTAGACGTGCTGGTCGTGAATTTTCCCTCGGGAATGGTGCTGGCCGTGTACGCCAACGGGTTGTTGCCGTCGAAGGCGGCCTTCGTGATCCTGGATTGCCTTTGGTTCTGGTTTACTTGCAAAGCGGTGGCTGCGGCCCGGAAAAAGAACTTCGCGGCACACAAACGCTATATGATCCGGAGTTACGCCCTCACGTTTTCCGCGATCACGCTGCGCACCTGGAAGCTCGTCCTGGGCGGCATCTTTCACCCGGACCCGCTATGTCTGTATATGATCGACGCCTGGATGGGCTTCGTGCCCAACCTGCTCCTGGCAGAGGTGTTGATACGCTGGAAAGGGCTTACCGCTCGATCCTCATATTCGCGATAAACAAAAAGGCCACCGCCGCGAAGATGACAATAAAGCTGACGATGCCCGCAAGCACCTGTAACAACCGGGCGTACCGGCTTCCGGCGAGGTACCGGTAGACCACGCCGGCAATGGTGTAGGATGCCCAACCGATGAGTGCGAGCGCCGCGGCGAGGATCAGGTAGAACTGGAACATGGGCTTAAGATACAAAAAAAGGCAGCTACCAGCTTTCGCTGATAACCGCCTGAATCCCAGTGGACCCTGCTGGGCTCGAACCAGCGACCCGCTGATTATGAGTCAGCTGCTCTAACCTGCTGAGCTAAGGGTCCGACGCGCGGAAGCGGGAAGCCCCGGCGCAGAAGGGTGCAAAAATAGAAAAATCCCCGGGAAATCCCATTTCTTTGCGACATGCCTGAAGTAAAAAACCTGATACTCGATTTGGGGGGAGTGCTCCTGAACCTGGACTATAAGAAAACGAAACAGGCATTTGCCGAATTAGGGATAGCTGACTTTGACGCGCACTATACCCAATTCAAGGGATCGCCGCTGTTTGACGAGCTGGAAACGGGGAAGGTGAGCCCGGCGGCTTTTTATGACGCGATGCGTGCCGGTTCCGGGCTGGCGCTCGCGGACGCGGAAATAGAGAAGGCCTGGAATGCGATGCTGCTCGACTTCCCGGCGGAGAGGCTGGCGCTCCTGGAGGCGCTGCGGCAGCGTTACCGCCTGTTCCTGCTCAGTAATACCAATGCGATCCACTACGAAGCCTTCCAGAGGACCTACCGGGAGGCCACCGGCCGGGTGTCGCTGGACGATCTCTTCGAAAAGGCCTATTATTCCCACCTGATGGGCGCGCGTAAGCCGGACGTGGAACCCTTCCGGATGATCCTGGAGGAGCAGGGACTGATTGCGGGGGAGACGTTATTTGTAGACGATACCCTGCCGAACTTGGCGGGCGCCCACAACTTGGGCATACAAACGGTTCATTTACAACCGCCTATGAAATTGGAGGATCTGGGTTTATAGACCGCCATACGCGTCAGGCCCGCGCGGCCTATGTGGCGTGCGTGCGGCGCGGGAACTACTTAACTTCCTCGAAATCAATATAATCCCCCATCTTATCCCAATTGGGCTTTCCCTTGGCGGGCGCGGCGGGATTGGGGGTGGGCCGTGGTCGGGCCTGTTCTTCGAATTCGCGGCGAATGACCTTGGCGGTCCGCACAACGGGCAGTACCACACCGGCAATGAGCCGGAACAGGAACAGCCCTACGATCAGCAGGATAAAAAACAAAATCGGTTCCATGACTTAAGGTGTTGACGCCGGAGGCCGGGCCTCCGACCAGGCTAAGGTAAGTCAAGCGGAGTTAAGGTTTTCCAAAAACGGCGAGGAATAAAGACATTTGGAAGTTACCGGTTTATTATAGTACCTTTGCATCGGACAAGGGTACAATAGAAGGGAACGACATCGTTCCCTTCTTGTTTTCCCAGAAGCGCCGGAGGTCGGCAGGCCTGCGCCCGAAGGCATAAGGCCGCCGGGCTGCGCCCAAGGCCAACCGGCCCGCTGAAGGAGCAATAAGAATATGAGTAACGAGACGCAAATCGAGGCAATCTCACGGATGGTGACGTCCGTGATTGCCGGTGATCCCGCAATCTTCCTGGTGGAGGTAAAGATTAAACCGACGAATAATGTAAAGGTCTTCCTTGACGGAGACCAGGGAATTTCGATCCGGCAATGTGCAGACTACAACCGTGCCCTGTACAAGCTGTTGGAGGCGGATGCACTTTTCCCCGATGGAGACTTTTCGCTGGAGGTTTCTTCTCCGGGTCTGGATGAACCCCTCAAACGGGAGCGCCAGTACCATAAGAACATTGGCCGGTATGTGGAGGTTGTGACACAGGAAGGGACGACGGTAGAAGGGAAGCTGGTAAAGGCCGGCGATTCGGAGATCGTCGTCGAGGAAGAAAAAGGAAAGAACAAAAAGAAGGAGATCGTACAACATACGATCCAGCTGAATATTATTAAATCAACAAAAATTCAGATCAAGTTTTAATGGGTGTATTATGGCAAGTATTAACCTGATCGAGTCATTCCAGGACTTTAAGGAGGCAGAAAATATCGACCGTCCTACCTTGATGAAGGTATTGGAAGACGTGTTCAAAACCTTGCTCCGTAAGAAATACGGCTCGGACGAGAATTTCGACGTCATCGTCAATACGGAAAAGGGTGACCTGGAAATCGTGCGACGTCGTATGATCGTAGAAGACAATGACGTAAACGACCCCCTGGCAGAGATCGCCTATAGCGATGCGACGAAGATCGAACCCGACTTCGAGGTTGGGGAAGAGCTTTACGAAGAAGTGGACATCCTCGACTTCGGGCGGAGGGCCATCCTGGCGGCCAAACAAACGCTGGCCAGCCGTATCGGAGACCTCAAGAAGAACGTCCTGGTGAAAAAATATTCCGACCGTGTGGGCGAGATCGTCTCCGGGGAAGTATACCAGGTTTGGAAGAAAGAAGTATTATTGCTTGACGAAGAAGGCAATGAGCTGATCCTGCCCAAGAGCGAACAAATCCCCTCCGACTATTTCAAAAAAGGTGAGAACATCCGTGCGGTGGTCAAGAAGGTAGAGTTGAAAAACAACACCCCCGTGATCATCCTGAGCCGCACCCACCCGAGTTTCCTGGCCAAGCTGCTGGAAATCGAGGTGCCGGAAATCTTCGACGGGCTCATCGCTATCCGGAAGATCGTCCGGGAGCCGGGGGAAAGGGCCAAGGTGGCCGTGGAATCCTTCGACGACCGCATCGACCCTGTAGGCGCCTGTGTGGGTATGAAGGGGAGCCGCATCCACGGTATCGTCCGGGAGCTGAAGAACGAAAACATCGACGTCATCAACTGGACCAACAACATCAACCTGCTGATCCAGCGTTCATTGACGCCGGCCAAGATCACCAGCATGGACGTGGACCTGGAACGTAAGCACGCCGACGTATACCTCAAGCCTGACCAGGTTTCGCTGGCGATCGGACGGAAAGGGGTCAATATAAAACTGGCCTGCGAATTGACGGCCTTGGATATAGACGTGTACAGGGATAATGAAGGGGAAGTGGAAGAGTTCGACATCGACCTCGACGAATTCGCCGACGAAATCGAACCCTGGATCATCGACGAGTTTAAACGCATCGGTTGCGACACCGCCCGGAGCGTGCTTGACCTGACGGTATCCGAGCTCGAAAGGAGGACAGACCTGGAAAAAGAAACGATAGATGAAGTAAGACGCGTCCTGAAAGAAGAATTTGAGGCGGAATAAGAGCGCCAGGATTGCTACATTTGGGCAGTAAAAAATCAAATAGCGGGCAGGGAGCCTGCCCGCCCCGTGTTAAAATATTTATGTCAGAAGCTACAACACCGAGATTAATGGCCGCCGCCAAGGAGTTCAACATCGGCAAAGACACGCTGGTGGACTTTTTGGAGGGCAAGGGATTTAGCCGCGACGACTTGAAGCCCACTTCCAAGCTCACGGAAGAGATGTACCGTGCCTTGCAACAGGGCTTCCAGACGGACAAGGCGGCCAAGGCCAAGAGCGATCAGATCGAAATTCCGAAAGGAGCGATGGTCGATCCGCTGAAAAAGAAGAAGAAGGAAGAGGAAGAGGAAGCAGCCGCCGCCGCAGCGGCAAAGAAAGAGACGTTCAAGACGCCTGTGCCCAAGGAAGAGCCCGAAGCGCCAGCCCCCGCTCCCGTCGAGAAACCGGTGGTGGCGCAGGCGCCTCCCGCGCTGCCCAGCCCCCCCGTGCAGGAGCGTGTTCAGGAACGCCCGGTAGAAACGCCTCCGGCGCCGCCCGCGCCCCCGGCCCCCGCGGAAAAAGTCATGAAGATCGATGCCCCCGAGATCGAAGGACCCAAGGTCATCAAGAAAATCGACCTCGATGCCATCGAACGTCCGCGTAAACCGGAACCCGCGCCAGCACCCGCGCCAGTGCAGGAAGCAAAGCAGCCCGAACCTGTAAAGAAACCCGCACCTGCGGAACCCGCACCGGTTCAGGAAGTCAAACAACCCGCGCCGGCCAAGCCTGCGCCCGCACCTGTCGAGGCTGCGGCCCCGGTGGAGGCGCCTAAGGCCGAAGCCGCTCAAAAAGAAGCAGAGCCGCAAATCACCAACCTCCGCGCGGACAGGCTGGAAGGCCCCAAGATCCTGGGAAAGATCGACCTGCCTGTCAACAACGATACCCGGCCCAAGCCCAAGGAAGAGAAACGCAAGCGCAAGCGCATACCGCTGGATAAGAATGGCGTACCGGATACGCACGCCCGCCAGGGTGGTGATCCCAACCGGCCAAAAACGCCCTTCCAGAATAACCCCGCCGGAGGCCAGGGTGGTCAACACCAGGGTGGTCAGGGCGGTGGGTTCAACCGCGGTGGCCAGGGCGGCCAGCACCAAGGCGGCCAGGGCGGCGGATTCAACCGTGGCGGTCAGGGCGGCCAGGGTGGCGGCTTCAACCGCCAGGGCGGCGGAGGTCCGAACCGGCCCATTACGCCCCATCAGCGTCCAGGCGGTCCCGGTGGGAATCGTCCGGGCGGCGGACCGGGCGGACGGCCCGATCATCGCGGCGGGAACAATCGTGGGCCCTTCAAACCCGCGGAACCCCGCGAAATCAACGCTAAGGAGATCCAGGACAAGATACGCGAAACCCAATCCAAGCTTGCCGGTTCCTCCGGTCGCGGTAAAAGCCTGAAGGCCAAATACCGTAAAGCCAAGCGCGACGAGATGGCCGAACAGGGCGGCGACGAGGGCATGGACAACAAGCTCCAGGTAACCGAGTTCATCAGCGTGGCGGAATTTGCCAACCTGATGGACGTCAGCTTCGCGGAGGTCATCAGTAAGTGTATGAGTCTTGGGATCATGGTGAGCATCAACCAGAGGCTGGACGCCGAGGTCATCGAGCTGGTGGCCGGGGAGTTCGGCTACGAGGTCGAGTTCATCGACATGAAGGAACAGGACGAATTCGAAACCGAGGAGGAAGAGGACGAGCCCGAAGACCTGCAACCCAGGGCGCCCATCGTGACCATCATGGGTCACGTCGACCACGGTAAGACCTCGCTGCTGGACTATATCCGCAACGCCAACGTGGTCTCCGGTGAAGCCGGGGGGATCACCCAGCACATCGGCGCCTACGAGGTCGTCACACCCAGCAACAAGAAGATCACCTTCCTGGACACGCCGGGTCACGAAGCGTTTACCGCGATGCGTGCCCGTGGCGCCAAGGGTTCGGATATTGCCGTCATCGTGGTGGCCGCGGACGACGCGGTCATGCCCCAGACCCGGGAGGCGATCAGCCACGCCCAGGCGGCGGGTGTACCGATGATTTTTGCCATCAACAAGATCGACAAGGAAGGGGCCAACCCCGAAAAGATAAAGGAACAGCTGGCCGGGATGAACCTGCTGGTGGAAGACTGGGGTGGTAAATACCAAAGCCAGGAGATCTCCGCCAAGTCGGGTCTGAACGTCGACCTGCTCCTGGAAAAGATACTCCTCGAAGCCGAGCTGCTGGAGCTGAAGGCCAACCCCGACCGGCTGGCCGTCGGAACCATCATCGAAGCATCCCTGGACAAGGGCCGTGGCTATGTAACCAACGTACTGGTGGAGACCGGTACCCTGGAGGTCGGCGACATCATCGTCGTCGGACAGCACTACGGCCGCGTCAAGGCCATGTTCAACGAACGCAACCAGCGTGTCGAAACCGCGGGTCCTTCGGCCCCGGTCCAGATGCTGGGTCTGAATGGCGCACCCCAGGCCGGTGAGAAGTTTAAGGTATTCGAGGACGAGTCCGAGGCCAAGGATATAGCCACCCGTCGGGCGCAGATCCTGCGCGAACAGGGCTTGCGCGCCAAGAAGCACATCACCCTGGACGAAATCGGCCGCCGGTTGGCCCTGGGGAACTTCAAGGAGCTCAACCTCATCATCAAGGGCGACGTGGACGGTTCGGTGGAAGCCCTCAGCGACTCGCTGCAAAAGCTTTCGACCGATGAGATCGCGGTCCGGGTCGTACTCAAGGGCGTGGGCCAGATCACCGAAAGCGACGTCCTGCTGGCGACGGCCTCCGACGCCATCATCGTCGGTTTCCAGGTGCGTCCCTCGATGCAGGCTGCCAAGCTGGCGGAGAAGGAAGGCGTGCAGATAAAGGGTTACTCCATCATCTATACCGCCATCGACGAAGTCAAGAGCGCCATGGAAGGGATGTTGGAACCGAAGATCCAGGAAAAGGTCACCGCCAACGTCGAGGTCCGCGAAACCTACAAATTCGACAAGATCACCGTCGCCGGGTGTTATGTCCTGGACGGCAAGATCTTCCGGAACAGCAAGATCCGTGTGGTCCGCGACGGTATCGTCGTCCACACCGGGGAGCTGGGTTCGCTCAAGCGCTTCAAGGACGACGCCAAGGAGGTCCAGGCCGGTATGGAGTGCGGTTTGAGTATCAAGAACTTCGCGGACGTCAAGGTCGGAGACATCGTCGAGGCCTACGAAGAGGAAGAAGTAAAACGGAAGCTCTAAGGATCGCTCCCGCGCCCCGCGCGGGCCCGGCGCCAAACCTTTGTTAAAGATCATACCCGCAGGGGCCCGCGCGGCCCCTGTTTTTTAAATTTGACGCAACAATCCAGCGGAATGAAGAAAATTGCCTTGTGCATTAGCCTGCTTGCCGGCGCTACCGGCGCCGTTTCGGCCCAACGCGTAGTGGCGGACAAGATCGTCGGCATAGTGGGCGACAAGATCATCCTCAAATCGGACATCGACGGCCAGATCGACCAGGCCAAACGGGAAAATATGCTGGACGCCCACCCGGAGCTGGGGGACCCCTGCTATCAGATGCAGGCGCAGCTCACGACCAAGGCCCTGGTGCTCCAGGCCGAAAAGGACTCCCTCCCGGTATCCGACGAGGACGTAGAGAACGAGCTCGACCTGAAGATCCGGAACTTTATACAGATATACGGCAGCAAGGAAATCCTCGAACAGATCGCGGGTCAATCCATCTACCAGATCAAGGACAACTTCCGCCAGGCCATCAAGGAAAACCTGCTGGCCAGCGGTGAAAGGAAAAAAGTGGTGGACGACGTCACCGTGACCCCAACCGAGGTCAAGGCCTTTTACGACAAGATCCCCAAAGACAGCCTCCCCTATTTCGAGAGCCAGATGCAGGTCGGTGAAATCGTCATCACGCCGAAGAACAACCTCGAGCTGGACCAGTACCTCCGCGACCAGCTCAACGAGTACAAGAGCGAGATCGAAACCGGCAAGCGGACCTTCGAGCTGCTGGCAAAACTGTATTCGGACGACCCGGGCTCCAAAGACCGCGGGGGTCTGTTACAGGTCAACCGCGCCGACAAGAACATCGACCCGGTCTTCCTCAACGCCGCTTTCCGTCTCAAGGAAGGCCAGGTATCCCCGGTCATCAAGGCCAAGGACGGTTACGACATCATTCAGATGGTCGCCCGCTCCGGAGACGACGCCACGGTCCGGTATATACTCAAGGCGCCCCAGGTGGCCGACGCCGAGATCAATTCCGCAAAAGGCAAGCTGGACAGCATCCGCGCCCGGCTAATCACCGGCGCACTGAACTTCGGTCAAGCCGTCGCCCTCTACAGCGAAGACGACAACTCGAAGCAATACGGCGGTTTGATGATCAACCCCAACGACGGGTCCACGTTCTTTACGTATGAAGACCTCGACAAGGACCTGATCGACGTCGTCAAGGGGATGAAGTCCGGCGAATACTCCCAACCGATGGTGTACACCGACCGCCTGAAGCGCAACGTCCGCATCCTCTTCCTGAAGTCCCGTACGGAGCCGCACCGGATGAACATGACCGACGACTACAACCATATTGCCGACGGCGCCCTCGCCGAAAAGAAGAACGACATCTTCCAGAAGTGGCTGGTCAAAAAGATCCCCTCCTATTACATCATGATCGACCCTGACTACCTCCAATGCCCGTCCCTGCACGTCTGGGCCCAATACGCCAACCCTGAGACCCGCGAGGCCAAGGCGCCGGTCGCGAAGGGTACGAACTAAATTCTTCCAACTACATAATAGAAAAGGCCTGGGAACCGCCCCAGGCCTTTTTTACGTCCGCCCGCATGCGGCCACACATACGGCTCATATGCCCGCTTCTCATGCGCCTGCCACGCGAACTGTCAGGAGCGGCGCGGGATGCCTCTTTTTTCCCGTTTTTGCCAAACAT
>NZ_DATJIY010000244.1:0-4666 GCF_035492835.1 Dinghuibacter sp. | reverse complement strand
GGCCTCGGGGGTGGCACGGACACGCACGCACCATGTGAATATCAGCGCGCCGGTGGCGAACGCCGCGAAATCAATGGTTCCGGTCAGGGAGTATACGATCCCGACGCCGGGAAGCGCGGGCAGGAAAGCGCACAAACCCAGGACATTGATCAGCATGCCCACGACTATGCGGCCACGGGCGCTCCAGTTTTTGGCTTGGACATAGCCCAGGCTGCCGCCCACGATGCCGACAAACGAAAAGCTTGTCAGCCACTCCCCGGGGACCAGGTAATAATGAAGTAAAGAGAAGCCGCCCGAAGACAGGAGAACCAGCGCCAGCCAACAGTCGGAAAACTTACGGTTGACGAAGGAAAAGCAGATGAGGAGAAGACCCGCGGCGAGGCTGCAACAGATACCGACCAGGGAAGCTATCAAAACCAGTGTGTCCATAAGCAGGTTATTAAGCTGGACGACACACACCTGGGTGTTCGGAGATAAGTGCTACAATACTACGACTAGGGTTACAATGTGGGCGTTAGGCAGATGTTAATAAACCGGCTTATTCCCCATAGGTATCCTTTAGCTCTCTGAGCAAAACCGTCGCCTGCTGCATCACCGCCCTGGCGTCGATGAGCAGGGTGCCCAACCGCCTGGAGCGGATCATCTCCACATACTGGTTGAACAACACCTTGTCGGTGCTCAGCAACGGGGGTTTGGATTGGATAAAGCTGTCTATCCGGGCGCGGTCGAAATGCACGAGGTTGTCCTGGAAAATGCTGTTGGCGATGTCGTTGTAGTAGAAGTTAAAGAGTTTGGACCGGCTGATCCGCACTTCCGTGTATACCTCCCGGTAGTCGTCGTCGTACTCCCTCATCTGCCGGCACAACCGGTTGTACCGGGCTACGTCGATGGCCACGGCTTTGTCCAGGTAGGACAGCGTGCCCGAGCTTTTCATTTGCTCGAAGGTGGCATCGTTGGGCACGAAGGCGCGCTGCGAGCCGCCGAAAAGGCCATACCAGTATAATTTACCGGAGGGCACGTCCCTGGGGTCCGCCGTCCCCAGCAGTTGCATCAGGGTATCGGTGTTCCGGGCGGCGTATTCGTAGTAGGCGATGAACTGCCGGAGGGTGGCGGTGTCGTCCTCCAGATCTTTAATCATCGAAGCGGCGTACATACCGGACCGGTGGCTTTCGTGGATACCTTCCCGTATGTTTTCGGCAATAAAGCCCATGGTAACGGCGATGAAGATCATCAGGCCTTCCAGGAGGTATTCCTTGAATGATTTGCGCTCTACGTGCGGGTGGTGGTGGACTTCCATGCACCTAATATAAGCATTTTGCGACCTGTCGTTACCACTGTTGCACGCGGATACCGATCTGGCCGTCGAGCATGGCGAACTCGCGGGCGCCCCAGGGTCTTTCGGTGATCTTGTCCAGGTTTGGATGCAGGAGCTCCGGGTGGCTGGCGGACACCTTTGCATAGACCTCCTCGATGTCATTCGTCTGCAGCCGGATCTCCGGGTGCTCCAATTCGGCGTAGTGGTCGTTCTGGAAGAGCAGGATGCTGAGGCCGTCCTTGGTGACCGAGCAGAACGGGCTTTCGGCGTTTAGCTCATCGTGACTGATGGTGAACTCCAGGCAGTCGATGAAGGTCTTCAGGCCGATGGCGATGTCTTTGTAGAAGAGGCTGGGGACAAGCTTGGTGAAAGTCATAAAAAATAGGGTGTGCCTAAGCACACCCCAATATAGTAAAATAGCGCAGTTTAAAACGAATAGCGGGCGCCAAATTGCACCGAGTAATAGCTCGCGGTCTTCTGCAACGTCCCCGCGTTCTGGTTGACGCTGTACTGGAACGAATTCGACGCGGCGTCGAAACCCGTTACGTTATACAGGTTCGTGTTGATGATCTGTTTGTATCCGCCCCAGCGGTAGTTGACCAGGTTCAGCACATTAAATATATCCGCGCGGAGCGTGAGCTTGTGGGTGCTGAACAGCTTGAGGTCGTAAGCCGCGCTGAGGTTCCATTGGGTGCGCCAGGGCATGAGGCCGCCGTTGTAGGGGGCGAACTGGCCGTAGTGGCTGGTGAGGAACTTGCGGAACTGCGGGCTGGTCTTGGTTAGCAGTGTCTTCATACCGGTCTGGATGCCGGCCGGCGTGGCGGCGCTGTTCGGGTCGTAGATATACGCCAGGTTGGTGCCGTCGTTGGTTTCCCCGATGATGTCCTTGTTGACGTAGGCGGAGTAGTGGGCGTTCTCGTAGGCCTGGAACGAGGAGCTGATGCTAAAGCCGTGGAAGGTCGGGCTAAGGAACAGGGCCACGATCTTGTTGGGCTGGTCGCCGTCGCTGCGCCAGTTACGGCCGTAGGAGGAATAGGTCCAGTAGCTGGAGCCGACGCTGAAGTTGGCGTTGCGCGGGTCGCCGTTGTCGTAGGGCGGCGTGCCGGTGGCCTTGCCGTGGGCGTAGCTGACGCTAAAGGTGCCGTCGCGGCCGATCTGGACGGCGGCTTCGACCATCGCGCCCCAGTATTTGGAGGACCAGGAGGTGTTGGTGAAGTAGCGTACCTGGTTGAAGTCGGGGGCGATCCGGGAATTGGCCAGGATCGGGAGATAGCTGGTGGACGTGGAATTATTCAACGTGCCCGCCGGGACGTAGATTTGTCGTCCTTCGTTGGTCACGAACTCGGGCGTGCGCTTTAGGTTCAGGTCGTAGAGGTAGAAGTTGTCCCAGGTATTGTCGAAATAGACGTTGACACCGGCGCGTAGCCACGGGGTGAAGTAATGGTAGTAGCTGGCGCTGGTCTTAAAGGTGAGCGGGTTCTTGAGGTGCTTGTCGAGCATCAGGACGGTCGCGGGTTGCTTGGTCTTCAGGCTGTCGTAGAACGCCACGCCGGGGACGGCGTTGAAGTCCTTCTGATAAAGCGCCCACTGCGCGGCGGGGACGTTCTGCTCTATGTCCACCTGGCGGAAGTCGACGCCGTTGTCGATGTGGGCAAAGGTGATAGGCTGGGTGGTCAGCTCGGAGGCAAACAGCCCCGCACCTACCTTGAAGATGTCGCGGCCGTCGCCATGGATGTCCCAGATGAGGTTGGCGCGCGGCTCGATGTTCTTGGCGTCGAAGGGGACGACGTGCGTGTTGACGCCGAGCTCCTGCTCCAGCAGCGGATTGTAGGTGGGCGCGCTCCCGATGATCTGGCCGTCCCAGCGGAGACCGACGGTGAGGTTGAGGTTGGGCTTCAGGTTGGTTTCCATTTGCGCGAAGGCCCCGAGCTCGATCAGCGGCACGCTGACCTTGGGATTGATGCCGTCGAGCGGTATCTTCCGGTTGAAGCGGTAGGGCGTGTTGTTTTGCAGGTCCTGGATGCTGGCGTAGTAGAACTGACCCTGCTGGTCATGCGACAGCCGGTCGGTGATGTGATTGATATTGTTGTCCGTTCCGAAAACGAAGTGCAGCCCCCCCGTGTTATAGCGGAGGTAGTCGATGACCTGTACGACGTCGGAGGCGTCGCGCTCGGGCACCCAGTTCTGGTCGCCAAAGGCGACGGTGGTGGTGCCGGTGCTGCCGTCGCTGAAGGTCGAGTTCACCGTGACAAAGCCCTCGGGGACGTGGTTGTTGAGGAAGGTCAGGAACTTCCGGTAGGTGCTGAAGTTGAGCTTCAGCTCATTGGTGGTGTGCTGGTTGAACTCGGTGCGGAGCCCCAGCATCGCGGCGTTGTCGATCTCGATACCGGTGTACTGGGTCGTCAGCAGCCCGGCCGACTTGAGCTTGTTGGGGTCGACGAAGTGGAGATAGTTGTACTTGAGGGTCAGGAGGTTTTTCTTGTTGATGTTCCAGTCGAGCTTGGCGAAGCCGTTTTGCGTACGCTGATTGATGCTGATGGTGCCAAATTGCTGGCTGGGCGGGAACCCGTATGTGGGCCCTTCCAGGATGTTGACGACTTGTTGCAGGTTGGCCTCGGTGATGCCGAGGTTCTTTTCTGCCTGCGCCTGGGTGGGCCCGGAAAAGGTGAAGTCATACGCCCGGAACGGAATGGTGTTGTTGTACTGGTCATACGCCACCAGGAAGTGGAGCTTGTCCTTGATCAGCGGACCGCTGAACAACCCGCCGAACTGGGCGGTCTTATAGTTATTGGTCAGGTGGTTCCCGTTCACGTCCTTGTCGGCCGCCAGCGACGAGGCGCCATAGTAACCCCACGCCGCGCCCGATAACTTGTTGGTCCCCGATTTGGTGATCGCCGTGACGACGCCGCCGGAGCCGCGGCCGTTGGTTACGTCGTAGGAATTGGTCGACACCTCGAACTCCCGGATGGTCTCGGAGGAAATGGAGAACGCCGCGTCGCTTATGCCGCCGAAGTCCGCCCGGCGGTTACTCACGCCGTCGAGCATGTACCCGGTACCGCCCGCCTTGGCGCCGGCCAGGTTGGCGCCGTTGGCCAGCGGGGATAAGAGCATGAGGTCGGTATAGTTGCGGGATACCAGCGGTATCTTCTGGATGGCGCGACCGCTGACGGCGGTGCTCGTCCCCAGCCGGTCGACGCTGTTGTTAAAGCTGTTGGACCGGATCGTCACTTCAGCGAGCTCTTTCGTGCTTTTGGCGATCGTGATCTTGTGGAGGACCAGGCGGTCGCCGAGGTTGAGGACGTTGCCTTTTAACAGGGTCGTCTGGGCCCCAACCGCGGACACTGTTATATC
>NZ_DATJIY010000243.1:0-4340 GCF_035492835.1 Dinghuibacter sp. | reverse complement strand
ACAGAAAAAACGTTGAGGACCCCTCCCATTTTGCCGGCAGGCCTGGTCGCGCGAGCGAAGCCGGCGGCGGAAGCGTAGCCGGTCGCGGAAAGTTAGCCGGCGGCGGAAGGTTAGCGGGCGACTATGAAGGATTGGGAGCCTCGCTTGCCGTTGGATTCGAGGATCAGAAAGTAGGTGCCGGGGCGTAACGTATGGGTGGGGATATTGAATGTGGGGCCGGTTCGTTTGCCGACGTAGTACGTTTTGCCGAGGGCGTCGATGATACGGACGGTGTAGGTGGTCGCGGAGCTTAGGTCGGCGGTGACGCCGGCGTGGGCTTCGGGGTGGACGGTGACGCCGACCTCGGTGTTGGCCGGGTTGGGCGATAGGGAATAGGCCAGGAAACCGGAGGTCACGTTAATGGCTTGATACGCGGAGGTGGTGCCGCAGGCATTCGAAGCATGGATGTAGATCGTGGCGAACCCGGAGGAGCTAAAACCGCCATAGGTGTAGCGGCGGTCGGAGACGTTCTGCTGTGGGGTAAAGATGTTGGGACTGCAGGTCCAGGAATAGCTGGAGGCGCCGTGGCTGTCGATGTTGCCCGGCGGGTTCACGTCGGCTCCATTGAAGGGCCAGCCATAGAAATAGGCGCCGGACTGGGATACCGTCATGGTCTGGTAGCCCGCACCACCGGCGGACCATTGGGAGTTGGAAATGGACGTGACGGCGTTGGGGAGACCGACCCAAATGTTCGAGAGCGGTGTCGCTGCGCCGGAGGTGCCGTCGGGAAAGTGGAGGGTGGCGGTAATGGATCCCCCTGAACCGCTGCCGGTCGATGAAGCCGTCACGGGATAGGCGGTTGTGTTTGAGATCGAGATACCGCTGCTGGCGCCCCAGGTCACCGTAAAGCTGACAGGGTTTGCGATGGCGACGACGCCGCTGGCGGTTTGGTACCCGAGCTCAAACTGCGTCCCGGAAGGGCACACCAGGCTCGCCTGGCCTGGGACCGGAATGACCACGAAGTTACTCGCGGGAATTTGGTTCAAGCCCTGGTCGTTATATTGACGGTATAGGACGGGGGCCTGGTTGGAGGTATAGAACGGACAATCCTGCAGCCGGTGGATCACCAGCGGTCCGCCATCCCATTTGGATACCCACCACCCCGCGTATTGAGGATACTGGGCGAGGAAGCCCTGGGCCTGAGGGTTGCGCGAGTTGGTCAGGCGCACCGCGGAATGGGTCGGGGCGTTCGGGGGACCGTACACCGCGATCTCCGCGTCGCTCTCGCTCTCCGCCTGGACATAGTAGTGGCTCTCGTTATAATATATCTGGGGGCAGGTGTTGTTGTTCCCGCTGGCGCTCTCCACCCATACCGTCGTACTGTTCGCCCAGGCAAAGGCATGGCAGTTGTAGCTCCCGTTGAAGGGCGGAGGCGTCACAACGTATATGGGGGCACTGGGGTTCGCGGCGATGTAATTGTAGTAATCCGGCGCCGATGGATCATTCAGCTGGGTTCCATAGTACGTATACACCTGCCCCTGCCAGGTAAATTGGAATTGTGCTTGCACGCTTGCAGCCAGGGGTGTGAGAAGGAGGAGGAGTAAAAGATTTTTCATTATGGCAGTATTTTGGAACCCTAAGTAAAGGGGACTGCCTTAACGTTACACCTAATAGGCGCCCTAACTTTCCCCTAATCAAAGGTCTTCGAGGTCGATGACCCCATATTGGAGGGCGAACTTGATAACTCCGGCCATATTTTTCGCGCCGATGCGTTTGGAGATGTTGCTGCGGTATTGCTCGACGGTGCGTTCGGAAAGGTAGACGGTCTGGGCGATCTCCCGGGCGGTCTTTTGTTTGCAGATGAGGCGGATGATCTCGATCTCCTTGGCGGAGAACTCGGTGTTGGCGACCATCAGACGGGTGTGGTCCTCTTCAGGAGAAATCCGATTGATGATATGATTCCTGGCCTCCTTACAGAAATAGTCCTTGCCCTCCAGGAGGTACCCGACGGCCTTGGTGAACTCGTCGTCGTTTTCGCTCTTGATGACATAACCGTTGACGCCGGCGCCGAACATTTTGAGGATGGAAGCGGCGTTGATGTTGAAGGAGTAGCCGAGGATGCGCGCGCCGGGGCAGTGGTATCGGACTTCCCGGGTGACGGCTTCGCCGGTCATGTCGGGGAGCATATAGTCTACGATGACGAGCTGGGGATGGTGCTTCAATGCAAGCTGTATGCCCGCGCCTCCGTCGTTGGCGTGGTAAAAGTGCGCGAATTGGTCTCCGATCAGGAGCTTGATCCCATTGACAACCATGTTGTGGTCATCGATCACCAGCAAGGATTGATGCGGCGTCATAGCAACGGTATTTTTAAATCGATGGCGTATCCCGGGCCCTGGTCGTGCTGTTGGATCGTCCCATTCAGCAAACCTATCCTTTCTTTTACATTCTGCAAACCGATCCCCTTGTTTTCCTGCCGGGATTCGATCCCCTTACCGTTGTCGGCATATTGTATGGAGAGGTGACGGCTGTCCACATGGAAATTGACCGTGATGAGGCTACAGCCGGAATGCCGTATCGAATTGCTGATCAGTTCGCTGATGATCTTTTTGAGGTGGGTATGCTGGAAGTGGCTGAGCACCCGGTTGGCGCCCTGCTGGCGAAGCGTGAAGTCGATGGCGGTCGTCTCGCGGATCTTTTCCAGCAGGGTGTTGATCTCCCGGACCAGGCTGCCCACGGTGCTGAGGTCGTTCGACTTGAGGTCGTGGGTTATACCCCGAACGGCCTCCATGACGTGGACGAGGTGTCCCTTCAACTCTTCCATGCGGGGCGACGGCCGCTCCTCGGCTTCTTTTTTGACGAGGGTCCCGGCATACAGCAGCATGGGGCCGATCTCGTCGTGAAAGTTGCGGGCCAGCCCCAACCTGACCCGGAGCATGCGTTGTTTTGACCGGGAGGTCAGGAGGAAATATCCCGAAAGCACCAGCAGCAACAGGATAGCCAGGGCAAAGTACAACAGGATGTTGGCCTGCTCCATCCGCCTGGCATCCTCCTCCCGGCGGACGAGCTCGGCCCGGGTATTTTCGGCCTCCGCCAGCGCGTAGAGGTTGTTGTCCTTGTCAGAGGTGGTAGCATTCAGCGCGCTGTCTTGCTGATCATAAGCCTTCCGGAGGTTGCTATAGGCCGACGGGTAATCCCCGGCCAACGCTTCCAGCCGGGCGGAGCCATCGAGGAGAAAGGTGGTCTTCAGGGGCGTGTTGTCGACCACGCCCACCCGCAAGGCCCTGGTCAAGTCCAGGTATCGGCGGGCGCTGTCCCGCCAGCCCTCCTTGATAAAGAAATCAAAAGCGTCCTGGTAAAGATCGAACGTGTAGTACGGCTGATTGTACGCGGGGAAGTCAGAGAAACCAACCTCGGTGATCGCCGTTTCCAGGAAGGACAACGCGTCGCCGGCCGAACCCTTGTCCCTGGCGCGGACAAATTGGATGCGATGGTCGAGACAACGGTAAAACGTCAGGTATTTCCCGCAGACGCCAGGATGATGGCGGATGCTGTCCAAGAGGTCATGAGAGACCGCGACCGCTTCCTGGACAAGGTCGGTCCTCCTGGCGCTGGAGCCAATATAGGCCAGTTGATTCAGGACGCTGAACGCCAAGTAGGCATCCTCCAGGCTGGCCTTTCCCACGGACACCCGGGCGGCCAGCCCGTGTATACGGGCTCTCAGGCTGTCGTACACCGCGAAGGCCCGGGGATAATCGTGATCCATATAGTACACTGAAATGGCAAAGAGGTCGTCGCGACGCATTTGCCCGACGTCCTGGAGTCCCGCTCTTTGTGCTTCCTCGTTGCTCTTCCGGGCATAGTAGATGGCGCTCCCGTAACGGTTCTTGGCGGCCGCATGGAGCGCGAGGTAATTGTAGTATTTCACCCGGAACCGGGCGGGCACCGACGGCTGGAAAGCGATTTGACGGTAAACGGAGAGCTCCTGGGGAAGGCTGTCGTCGTTCAACAATTGGGGGGCGAGCGTGTCCACACCCTTCAGATAATCCGTGTCTCCCACCATGCGCGCACCGTGCGACCGGAGGAGCGCCTGGAGACGGTCGTTCGTGTTTTGCGCCCGGGTTCCGGATATGACGTTCATCAATAAGCCCACACACAGTATAAATCGCATAAGTGGAACAGGCATAAGCATTTAGACGATTAGCATTGAACAAATACAACTCCGGCCATTGGAAATTACGGTATTTTTTTCAGTGTACGCCCGTTCATAATATCTTGTCAGGAGGCTTTACTATGTTTTCGTCCTTATACGCCTTTTTTGTCCGAAGAGCCCAGACCGACCGGCAGTTGCTAAAACGCATCCG
>NZ_DATJIY010000242.1:0-6434 GCF_035492835.1 Dinghuibacter sp. | reverse complement strand
ACTTCGGCTATAACCGACGTCCGCTCCTTCAATTTCTTTAGCCGTCCCCCAAGCTTCGCCGCTAAGGCATCATCCGCTCCGCGGATCGCCCGTAGGTACTGAACCTTTCCCTCGAGAACAGCCGCCATGTCCCCTTTGGTTGTATATCGTTGCGAGAAATAGCTTTCCGCCCGGTCACGACCGTAACGCTCCCAGTAGTAAAGCCACATCCGTAGTTCGGAAGCATACGCCTTGGGTAGGTTCGCTTTCTCATTCACGATGATCCCTGTAACCTCCTGACGGACGTTGTACTTTTGCAGCCGGACCTTGACGGGGTTCACGACGAAGCTTTGGTCGTCGATGATCTTGTTGACCTTGGATAGCAAGGGCCCTTCGCCATCAAAAGCGTTGTAATCGGCCGAGAACGTAATATCGTCCGCGTAACGGCTGTACTGGACCTTGTATCGTTTAGCGAGCGCCGCCAGCTTGTAGTCCAGCCTTTGTGCCACAATGTTGACAATGGTGGGGGAAGTAGGCGCGCCTTGCGGCAGAACATTCCGATCGACCTCTTTCCATTCGCCGAATTCATTTTGCCGTTGCACCGGGAGCTCGGTGCAGCACAATCCGGCGATCACGTTAGCCAGGGTAAGCCGCCGTTTTTCCCTGGATAACAAGAACGGTGGGTTTTGCAAGCACCGCCATACCCGGGCCTGGTCGACCGAGTGAAAAAAATCCTTGAGGTCCAGGTTGTAAACGTACTTTTTGCCTATATGGATCGTCGCGTTATCCTGCACCGACCGCCCCGGGACGAAACCCATAGCCGCCGGGTGCGGTTGGAATACCTGCTGAAGCATAACGTTGACACACCGCTGAATGAGCTTTAGCCCGCCCCTCGGAGCGGTGATCGTCCGGGCCGATCCGTTCTTTTTGGGTATGGAAAAGCTATGGTAACGAAGATCTGTGTCTCTTTCGTTGATGTAGAAGTTGATATCCCTTACCTGTATCGGATAGGCCTTATTTCCCAGGATAAGCTTTTTTATATACGTTAACAGGTCCGCCAGGTCTTTCCGGTTGGACATCGTCGCAAAGCTGCTTTGGATGTGGTGTATTTGGGCCTGTCGTAGCTTCATCGGATCGTAAGAACCGACTTTGAATGCCCGTCCCTATTCTTTGTGTATGATGCGAACTGAGTAGCTAATGGGAAAACGTTATTAATTGTCTGAAACCCGATGATATCGAAATTGCATCAAGTGTAACGTAGCTGGCGAATCGGATGAAAATTCACGTAACTTATCGGTATATCGGTTCAACTGGATTCACAGATTCCTCATTTGCCAAAATCCCTGATCATCGGAATGACCAGCGGGACATTAGCCCCGGACAAGCCGGGGTATGCCTGCCGATCTGCAGCCGAAGCTGCCAGCAGGCGGATTCAATAGTTTGGACGGGCATTCAAAGAGCGGCGTTCTCTTACAAAGCTATACTTTTGCTGTGCACTCCATCTGCACAAACCAATGAATATTTATGGGAATCACGAAAAATGCGTTGATCCGCTATCAGGCATTGGACAGGTGCTTCGGTAATCATCGTCGCGTTTGGTATATCGAGGACCTCCTGAGAGCGGTCAATGAGGCCCTGGGTGAAGCCAGCTCTGGGTCCTCCAGTATACAGCGCCGGCAGTTATACGAGGACATCCGGTTTATGGAAAGCGCCGAGGGCTGGAACATCATCCTTCAAAAACGGCGGACCGGTCCGAGGGTAAGCTATCGATATGAAGATTCGAATTATTCAATTAATAATCAGGCATTTAATGCGGCGGAGGTCGACCAGATTAAGACCACGGCCCTTCTTTTGGCACGGTTCCGCGGCCTGCCGCAGCTCGATGTAATCAAGGGCTTTTTGGCCAGGCTGGGGACCCCTCAAGCATCCGGGATCCTGTCGTTCGACCACAACGAGTATGTCAAGGGCGCGGCCCTCTTGGAGGAACTGTCCCTGGCGGTCTTCTATAAAAGAGGCTTAATTGTTGACTATAAGCCATTTACGTTGGGGCGTTTTGTAGCGCAGGTATTTTTCCCCTATTATCTCCGGCAATACAACAACCGCTGGTTCCTTTTTGGTTGGAGCGACGAGGCTCAGGCCATACGTACCTTGGCGCTGGATCGGATCGAATCCATACAGCCCTGGGAAGGCCCCTTCCGAGAGAACGATCTCGATTTCGATACCTATTTTGACGACATCATCGGCGTCAGCCGCCCTGACGCTGACGCAATTGATATCACCCTCCATTTTCCTCCGGACCAGGCGCCCTATATCCTCACTAAGCCCCTGCATGGCTCGCAACGAAAAGTACGGAGCGCCGATGGGCTCACCGTAAAAATTACCGTCATCCCTAACTACGAATTGGAGCAGCTCGTACTTTCTTTCGGGGAAAAGTGTACCGTCGTCGCCCCTCCCGACTTCCGGGCGCGCATCGCGGGTCGCATCCGGACCATGTTGGAACGCTATGCCTAGATCATCCGCACATCTCTTCTATTCCCCGCCCATCCCCCAATCCCCCCGGTGAAATACCCCATCCCCCTATCTTTAGCCCCATAAAACAATCGAGACAGATATGAGAAAATTCATCGGTTTCCTGGCCGTCGCCACCCTCGTGGCAGGCCAGCAGGCCAGGGCGCAGCGGCAAATGGAAACGCCTCCGCCGCCCGCCGGCAACTACGACCCCCACGAAGCCTTCGGTCCCCTGTTCTACCCCGCCTATGGCGACGACCAGCGCACCGCCGACGGCCGCCCCGGGGCCAAATACTGGCAGAACGGCGCCGACTACTCCATCGCCGCGCGCCTGGACGAGACCACGCACACCCTCACGTCCACCGTGGTCATCACTTACAAGAACAACAGCCCGAACGACCTTCCCTTCGTGTGGCTCCAGATGGACCAGAACATCTACAGCCTGAAGTCCCGCGGCGTCGCCATCACCGACCTGTCCGGCGGGCGCTGGGCCAACCACGACAACTTCGACGGCGGTTACAACCTGACGTCGGTCGAGGTGATCGACGCCGCAGGCAAGGGCGTCAAGGCGGACTGCGACGTCGAGGACACGCGGATGCAGATCAAGCTCCCGAAGGACCTCAAGGCCGGCGGTACCCTGAAGCTGAAGATCGCCTATAACTTCGTCCTCCCCGAATACGGCACCGACCGTTGCGGCCGGATCGAAACCAAGAACGGCTGGATCTACGAGTTCGCCCAGTGGTATCCCCGGATGTGCGTCTATGACAACGTCCTCGGCTGGAACACCCAGCCCTACCTGGGCCAGGGGGAATTCTACCTCGAGTACGGGAACATCGACTATAGCGTCAACGTACCCGCCAGCTTCATCGTCGGCGGCTCGGGCGAGCTCGTCAACCCCATGGAGGTCCTGACGCCCACCCAGCAAAAACGCTACGCCGCCGCCAAGGCGAGCGACAAGACCGTCACCATCCTCGGCGCGGACGAGATCGGCGCCCCCGGCAGCCGTCCTGCCTCCGGCCGTCTGACCTGGAAGTTCCGTTGCACCAACACCCGCGACGTAGCCTTCGGCGCCTCCAAGGCATTCGTATGGGACGCCGCCAAAATGAACATCCCCGGCGGTAAAACGTCCCTCGCACAGTCCCTGTATCCCGTAGAAAGCGCGGGCGACAGCGCCTGGGGCCGCTCCACCGAGTACGTCAAGGGCGCTATCGAGTTCTACTCCAGATATCTCTACCCCTTCACCTATCCTTCCGCCACCAACGTCGCCGGTCGGGTAGGGGGGATGGAATACCCCGGTATCGTATTCTGCGGCCTCCGCTCCCGGAAGGGCAGCCTCTGGGGCGTCACCCGCCACGAGTTCGGCCACAACTGGTTCCCGATGATCGTCGGCTCCAACGAGCGCAAATACCCCTGGATGGACGAAGGCTTCAATACCTTTATAAACGGCGTCGTCGACTCCGCCTTTAACAACGGCGAATACTTCCGCCCCGTAAGGAGCCGCACCCGTATGGCCAATGCCTACTACGGCGTGGACCCCATCCTGACCATCCCCGACGCCATGCGTTCCTCCGGCGCCTGGGGCGTCCTCAGCTACAGCAAACCCGGCTCCGGCCTGGAGCTGCTCCGCGAAGAAATCCTCGGCAAGGCGCGTTTCGACTACGCTTTCCGGTATTACGTACACGCATGGGCCTTTAAACATCCCACGCCCTACGACTTCTTCCACGCTATCGAAAACGCCGCCGGCGAAAACCTCGACTTCTTCTGGCGCGGCTGGTTCCTCGAATCCTGGAAGATCGACCAGGCCGTCACCAACGTCGAATACGTCAAGAACGACCCGGCCCAGGGCGCCACGATCACCATCGTGAACAAAGAAAAGCTCCCGATGCCCGTGACCGTCGAGGTAAAGGAATCCAACGGCAAAACCGACCGCGTCCATCTCCCCGTCGAGATCTGGATGAAAGGCGACACCTGGAAGTTCCACTACGCCTCGACCTCTTCGATCACCCAGGTGACCATCGACCCCGATAACCGCTACCCCGACGTCGACATCAACAACAATACCTGGAAGGGGCAATAGCCCGCCCCGCCGGTCCCGCCGACCAGGCCTGTTAGCCCGAAGGGGGCCTGTCAGGCTTGTTTTACCCAGTTTTGCGTAGACGCTACGCAAAACGGAGTAAAACAAGCCTGACAGGCCCCCTTCGGGCTTAGCGCCCACGCACGCCCGCGACACCCGGCACGACGCGGATTTGTTTTATTGAAATATTTAACTATTTTGGTCAGCGATCCGTACCAATCTCCAGAAACATTTATGGCTACATGATTAGTGGAATCGTCGCAAGACCTGCGACCCGAATCTCCATTATCTAAACACAACCTATGCGTATCTCGCTTTGCCTGCTGACACTCACTTGTTTATCCTTTACGACGTTTAAACCCGTCTCGCTGACCATCAGTGGTCCCAACCCCGTTTGCCAGGGGACGACGCCGGCGTTCCACGCAACGCTGTCGGGTTTTTCGGGTACGCCCACGTATCGTTGGACAAAAAACGGCATCGTCGTCCACTCCAACGTACGCACACCGGATTCCTCCGTCCTGGAGATCACCGTATACCAGAACGGCGACGTCATCAGCTGCACCGCGGGAGGCGTGACGTCCAACTCCATTACGATCACGGTCCAGACGGCCCAGGCGTTCAGCCTCGGCGGCAGCGTCCCGGGTATGTTCCAATGTCCCGGGTCCTTTATCACCCTCAACGCCGGCGGCAACCTGCCCTGTACGTTTTCCTGGTCCCAGAACGGTTCCTCCATCCCCGGGGCGGACTCGTCGAGCCACGTCGTACAGGTCGTCTCGGCCGCCCAGCTCAAAGCCATCAGCGTGTCGGCCAACTGCACCGCGTCCTGCGTGACCAACCCGAGTCAGACGTTTTCCTTTACCAACGTCGGCAATATCAACGTCCCCGCCTCCGTCACCCCCACCATCGCCATCACGCCCAGCCCGGGCGCCTCCGTGTGCGCGGGCGGCTCCGTGACCTTTACGAGCGCCATCACCAACGGCGGCACCGCGCCCCAGTACAACTGGTTGCTCAACGGAAGCCCGGTGTCCACCGCCAGCAGCTGGACGCAAAACAGCCCGGTCACGGGGCAAACCGTGTCGTGCAACCTTTTTTCCAACGTCTCCTGCGCCACCAGCTCCTCGGTGTCATCCAACGTCGTAACCCTGGCGGTGACGCCCGTGCGGACGTTGGGGATTACGATCGCCGGCAACGATAGCGTCTGCCAGGGGGGCTCCGCCTTCTTCCACGCGACCGTCACCAACAGCAATGGCGCCACCATCAACTACCAATGGCAGCGCAACGGTGTCACCGTCCATTCCGACATCGTCACCCCCGACTCTTCCGTCTATGGCACGACGCGTCTGCAAACGGGCACGGTCATCGACTGTATCGCGTCCACGACGGCCGCGTGTTTCACCGGGCCGGTGACGTCCAACAACGACACCGGCGTGGTCCAGCAGCCCGTGGCCTTTACGGTGGGCGTCGTGCCCGAGGGGATGTTTTATTGTGCGGGCCATCCCGTGATCTTCAGCGCTTTCGCCAGCGCGCCGGCGAATTATACCTGGACCGAGAACGGAACGATCATTAGCGGCGCGACGGGGAGCCAGTATACCCTTCCCGCGGCCACGCTCCCCCTGCTCCAGGGCATAGCCGTATCCGCGAACGCAACGGGCGGCGGCTGTCTGAGCAACTTCACCGCTACCGCCACCGAGAGCGGACACACCTTTCAGCAGGCCGCCTATGTGGTGCCCTCCGTGACCCTGAATGAATCCGGCGCCACGCCCGCGACCTTCACCGCGGCGGGCGTCAACGCGGGCGCCGCGCCCGTCTACCTCTGGCAGCTCAACGGCGTCACCGTCCAACAGGGTGGTCCGTCGTATACGCCCGCCGGCGT
>NZ_DATJIY010000241.1:0-26137 GCF_035492835.1 Dinghuibacter sp. | reverse complement strand
CTCACGTTCACAAGATAAACTATTAGTCCCTTGTTGGCAGTCGGGCTTCCGGCGCGCCAACCGCGCACGGCGCGCCTAATGTCCAGGCGTGGAGGTGGCCTCGAGGTCTGCCGCTGCTTTGATGGCCATCAAAACAGCGGCAGACCTCGAGGCCACCTCCCCGCCTGGACATTAGGCGCGCCTTGCGTACTATAAGCCCGCAATAGTTTATCTTGTGAACGTGAGACGACTGCTGCTGTTTATACTCCTCGCCATCGACTGCGCGGCCGCGCAGAATGTATCATTTATACATTTAGGAAGCACGCAAGGGCTATCGTACAACGAGATCCATACGATATATAAGGACAACAGGGGCTTTATGTGGTTCGGCACGATGTCGGGTCTGAACCGCTATGACGGCCACGAGTTCAAGATTTTCCGGCACGAGGCGGGGGATACCGCGTCGATTGGCGAGAATACGATCAAAACGATCTATGAGGGTCCGGGGAATACGCTTTGGGTGCAGTTCGTGGATAATTCGTTCAACGTCTACGACCCGCTCACGGAGTCCTTCCGGCGGGACGTCAACAAGGAAATGAAGCGCTGGGGCGTGCCGGTGGGACCGCTGGCGATGATCATCAAGGACCAGGCGGGTCGGTTTTGGTTCGTGGAGGCGGGGCAGGGGCTCTATTGTTACGACCCTGTACGGAACCGTACCACGGCCGTGGGGCTGGACCCGGGCGAGCCGCCGGTGGCGCAGGACAACATCGCCGACTTTACCGTGGACAACCGCGGGCGGTATTGGATCATACGCCAGGACGGGCTGATCGAGGGGCTGGATACAGGCGCGCGGGGACTCCGCATATTCCGGGTGGAAAACACGATCTACAAGGCGGCGGGCGGCGAACGGCTGGACTACAACCTGTACGCGGATACGCAAGGGGACCTTTGGGTGTTTTGCACGCGGGACGCGCGGGGCATCTGGTGGTATCAGCCCGACAGCCGGGTCTGGCGGCACATGGACAAGGCCACGGGGCTGAACAACGACATCGTACGGGACGTGGTGCAGGACGACGCGGGGCAGATCTGGATCGGGACCGACCACGGCGGGGTGAACCTGTTCGACAAAGCCACGGGCGCTATCCGATACCTGGAACACAACGATTTTGACGAAAACAGCGTCAGCCAGAACGTCATCACCTGTCTTTATAAGGATAACACCGGGATCATCTGGGTGGGAACCTACAAACAGGGGATAAGCGTATACCATCCCGGGGCGCTGCGTTTTCCACTGTACCGTCACCGGCCCTTTGTGCCGGGCAGCCTGAGCTTTGACGACGTAAACCGGTTCGTGGAGGACGCCCGGGGGAACCTCTGGATCGGGACCAACGGGGGCGGGTTGATCTGTTTCGACCGGCAGACGGGGCGGTTCACCAGTTATGTACACGACCCAAACAATCCGGCCTCTTTGTCCGCCGACGTCATCGTCAGCCTGTGCATCGACCACCGCGGTCAGTTGTGGATCGGCAGCTATTATGGCGGGCTGGACCGGTTCGACGGAAAAACGTTTACGCATTACCGTCACCACGGCCAGGACAGCACGTCGCTGGGGGACGACCGGGTATGGGAAATTTTCGAGGACAAATGGAACCAGCTGTGGGTGGGTACGTTCTCGGCCGGGCTGGACCGTTTCGATGGAAAGGGTTTTGCCCACTATCGCGCGGCCGGCGGGAACGTGAGCTCGGACTATATTTCGGAGCTGACCCAGGACACCGCGGGCAACCTGTGGATCGGCAGCAGCCTGGGGGTGGACGTGCTGGATCACCGCACCGGGCGGTTCCGGCACTACAACCAAACCAACGGCATCAATGCCGCGGGCGTGCTGGCGCTGGTCGCCGACAGCCTGAACCGGGTCTGGATCGGGACCAGCGAAGGGCTCAACCTGTTCGACCCCGTGCGGGGTAAGACGCTCCACGTCTGGACCAAGACCGACGGCCTGCCCGACAACTATATCCTGACGATCGCAGAAGACGGGTTCCACAACCTCTGGCTGGGTACGCCCAACGGGCTGGGGAACGCCCTGCTGACGAACGACACGTCGCTGCAATGCATCACCTATGACGAGTCCAGCGGTCTGCAGTCCCGTCAATTCAATGAAAACGCGGCGCTTCGGACCCGTGAAGGCGAACTGGTATTCGGGGGTCCTAACGGTTTCAACATCTTCAAGCCCGAAAGCCTGCACCCCGACCGGGAGGCGCCCGCCCTCGTCCTGACGGGTCTCCAGGTGTTCAACCGGGACATGGCGGCGGCATTACCGGAGACACACTCGATCCGGCTGCGGTATAACGAGAACGTGTTTACGCTGTCCTTTGCCGACCTGGACTATTTCGACAACCAAAAGACCTCCTACGCGTACCGGCTCGACGGCTTTAACCAGGACTGGCTGCCCGTGCTGCCCCGCCAGTGGAGCGCGACCTATACCAACCTCGACCCGGGAACCTATACCTTCCGGCTCCGCGCCACGCCCGCCGGCGGGGTCAGCCGGCCGCGCGAGGCCTCGCTGGTGATACACGTGTCGCCGCCCTTCTGGAAAACGCCGCTGGCCTTCATCGTCTATGTCCTTTTGCTCATCGGCGTGCTGGTCCTGGCCCGTAATATCCTCGTCGGGCGCACGCGGATGCGTTTCCGCATCGAGCAGGAGCGGAAGGAGGCGCAGCACCTCCACGAGCTGGACATGATGAAGATCCGGTTCTTCACGAACGTGAGCCACGAGTTCAGGACGCCCCTGAGCTTGATCCTCGCGCCGCTCGAGAAGCTGATCAAGCAGGGTGGCGGCGCCCCCGCGGGGACCGCCCAGTTCCAGCTGATGTACCGCAACGCGCGGCGGCTGCTGAACCTGGTCAACCAGCTGCTCGACTTCAGGCGGATGGAGGTGCAGGAGTTTACCCTTCACGCGGTGGGCGGCGACCTGGTGCGGTATCTCAGCGACCTGACGCAGTCCTTTTCGGATATTTCGGAGAAGCGGCATATATCGCTGGAGTTCTCGAGCGCGGCCGATACCTGCGTGATGGCCTTCGATCGCGACAAGGTGGAGAAGATCGTGTTCAACCTGTTGTCGAACGCCTTTAAATTCACCCCGGAGGGTGGGAGCGTGCGCGTCGCGCTGGCGGAGGAAGGGGACGAGGCGGTGATCCGCGTGAGCGATACCGGGATCGGCATCCCCGCAGCCCAGCAGGAGCGGATCTTCGAGCGCTTTTTCCAGCACGACCTGCCGGGGAATATGATCAACCAGGGGAGCGGGATCGGGCTCGCGCTGACGCGGGAGTTCGTGAAGCTGCACGGCGGGACGATCACCGTGGACAGCGCGCCGGATAAAGGCAGCACTTTCATCGTGCGGCTGCCCGTTGTAACCGCCGCAGAGCCGGTCATCGAGACATCCGAGCCCGTGCGTGTGGCGCCGGCCGCCATCGTCGAGCCCGCGGCGGAGCCGCGTTCGCGGAAGCGCCCCACGCTGTTGCTGGTCGAGGACAATGAAGACTTCCGTTTTTATCTGAAGGATAACCTGCGGACGCAATATCATATACTGGAGGCCCCCAACGGGAGGGAGGGTTGGAAAAAGGTCCAGGCGCACCTGCCCGACCTGGTGGTGAGCGACATCATGATGCCCGAAATGGATGGGATCGCGCTGGCCAGGCGGATCAAGCACGACGCCCGGACGTCGCACATCCCGGTGATCCTCTTGACGGCGCGGGCGGATGAGGAGCAGCAGCTGGAAGGGTATGGGACCGGCGCCAACGACTACATCACCAAACCCTTCAATTTCGAGCTGCTGCTGGCGCGCGTGCGCAACCTGCTGGCGCAGCAGAAGGCTTTTCAGCGGCAGTTTTCCAAGAATATGGAGGTCAACCCCAGCCCATTGGAGGTCACGCCGCTGGACCAGCTATTCCTACAGCAGGCCATCGGGGCCGTGGAGGCGCGGATCGCCGACCCGGACTTCTCGGTCGAGGACCTGAGCCGGGCGGTCCACTGCAGTCGCGTGACACTGTATAAGAAACTCTCTTCACTGACCGGGAAGGCGCCCCTGGACTTTATCCGGCATATCCGGCTCAAACGCGCCGCGGAGCTGCTGGCGAAGAGCCAGCGGTCTGTCGCGGAGGTTGCCTATGAGGTCGGTTTTAATAACCCCAAGTACTTCGCCAAGTTTTTCCGCAAGGAATACGGTGTCCAGCCCTCGGCGTACAAGCACCAGGCCGCCACCGGCGGGGCGCCGGCGCCTTAACAAATGCCCCCCCTCCCCAAAACAAACAGCGCCTCCCCCTTATCAAATGATACCCTAGTCGCGTACAAAGGCGTTACATAACGCATTGTATTTCAGAATAGTTTTACCAACGAACTATTCTTGCCATGCGAAAAGAGAGATTGCCACTGCTTGGACTGTGTCTGGGGCTTTTTATGACTGTGTGCGGCGGACCGGCCGCGAAACATGACGGCGCGTTTGAAAAAAAGGACAACGGTATCCTCATCCATATCGCCCACCCGCGCCCGGGCTTTCCGCACAACATACATATAGAGGCGGTCACGCCAAACATACTCCACGTCGTTAAGTACCCGGGCGAAACCACCACGCCGCCGGTGAGCCTGATGTGCGTCAGCCGGCCGGAAACATCGGTCCGGTTCGAGGCGGTGGAACGGGAGGGGACCATAAGCTTTACCACGGATTCCGTCAAGGCGTCGGTGGACGAAGCCACCGGTCAGCTGACCATCACCGGTCCGAAGGGGGAAACCCTTTTACAGGAAACCGACCGGGACCAGCCGCAATTCACACAGGGCAGCGAAGCGTTTACCGTGAGCGCGACGTTTGCCAGCCCCGCGGACGAATCGCTGTATGGCCTGGGGCAGCAACAAAACGGTTGGATCGACCTCCGCGGCAAAACCCTGACATTGCTCCAGCAAAACTCGAACGTGGCGGTACCCTTCCTGGTATCCAGCCGGAACGTCGGGTTGTTGTGGGATAACTATTCGATCACGCGGTTCGGGGACCTAAAGGGGTACCAGCCGATCTCCGCGATGGTCCCCGAAAGCGACGGGAAACCCGGGCTGACGGCGACCTATGGCGACCGGATAACGAGGAATGAAACAGACATCGCCTATACATACCTGCCGGACCTGGACAAGCTGCCCGCGGGGTACAAGTTAACCGAAGGCAAGGTCCGCTGGAAGGGCACCATCGAGGGAACGGCCGACGGCCTCCACCAGCTCATGCTTTACTTTGGCGGCTATGTCAAGGTATGGCTGGACAACCAGCTGGTCGTGGACCGCTGGCGGCAGTGCTGGAACCCGGAGACCGCGCCGTTTGACATACGCCTGAAGAAGGGCCAGCGGGTGCCGCTGGAGATCGAATGGACTCCGGACGGAGCCGAATCCTATATTCACCTTAGCTGTCTCCTACCGGGGCCGGCCCGATATAAAAACACCTATTCCTTTACCTCCGAAGTGGGGGATGCGGTCAATTACTATGTCGTCAGGGGCGCCAATGCCGATGACGTCATCGGCGGCTACCGGATGCTCACCGGGAAGGCGCCGATCATGCCGGCGTGGGCGATGGGGCTCTGGCAAAGCCGGGAAAGGTACAAGACGCAGGAAGAGATCATAAACACCGTCCAGACGTTCCGTGACAAGCGCATCCCGCTAGACAATATCGTCCTGGACTGGCAATACTGGCGGCCGGACCAGTGGGGGAGCCAGGAGTTCGATACCAGCCGTTTTCCCCGGCCGGAAAAAATGATGCGGACCCTGCACGACTCCCTGCATGCCCACTTTATGATCTCGGTATGGCCGAAGTTCTATACGGGTACGGAGAACTTCGACCTCTTCCAAAAGAAGGGCTGGTTGTACACGGCCAGCGTCAACCGCGGGCAAAAGGACTGGCTGGGGTACGTCTCCACCTTCTATGACGCCTTCAACCCCGACGCCCGCCGGGTGTTCTGGCAGCTGATGGATCAAAAGCTCTTTACCAAAGGCGTGGACGGCTGGTGGATGGACGCCACCGAGCCGGACATCCTCAGCAATACGACGATACAGGACCGGAAGACCCTCATGGAGCCCCACGCGCTGGGCACGGCGTCCCGGTATTTCAACGCCTTTCCGCTGGAAAATGCGCGGGCGGTGTATGAAGGCCAGCGCGCGGTCAGCGACCAACGCGTCTTTATACTGACGCGTTCGGCCTATGCCGGCCAGCAGCGCTACGCGGCGGCTACCTGGAGCGGGGACATCGCGGCGCGGTGGCACGACCTGCGCAACCAGATCACGGCGGGGCTGGGCTTCTCGATCTCGGGCATACCTTATTGGACGATGGACATCGGCGGGTTTTCCGTCGAACGCCGGTACGAGCACCCCGACGCGAAGGACCTCGAGGAATGGCGGGAGCTCAATACCCGCTGGTTCCAGTTCGGCGCATTCTGCCCGCTCCTGCGCGTCCATGGCCAGTTCCCCTATCGGGAGGTCTTCAACATCGCTCCGGCGGACCATCCCGCCTATAAAAGCATCCTCTACTACGACCGGCTGCGCTACCGGTTGATGCCGTATATCTACTCCACCGCGGCCCGCACCTGGGCGCACGACTATACCATTATGCGCCCGCTGGTCATGGATTTCGGCGGCGACAGCGTGGCAAGGAAAATACCCGACGAATACCTCTTCGGACCGTCGCTATTGGTGAGCCCGGTCTATCAGTACGGGGCCCGCACCCGGAGCGTCTATCTGCCCAAAGGCGCCACCTGGTATGACGCGTACACCGGGGAGGCCAAACCGGGTGGTCAAACCATCGAGACGGCCGCGCCCTACGAACGGATGCCGCTTTTTATACGCGCCGGCTCCATCGTGCCCCTGGGTCCCGCCATCGAATACACCGGCGAGCGACCCGCGGACACGATCACCCTTTGCGTGTATACCGGGGCGGACGGCGCCTTTACCCTTTACGAAGACGAAGGGACCAACTATCGCTACGAACAGGGCGCCAGGGCCGAGATCCCGATCGAGCTAAAAAATGGAATCCTTACGATCAGCGAAAGAAAAGGCGAGTTCCCCGGGATGCTCCGGGAGCGCGTCTTCAAGGTGGTCCGGAACGCGCCGCTGGATGCGGACGCGCCCGGCGTCCTGGTCCATTACGACGGCAAGCCACAACGAATAAATACTTACTGATTATGAGACATTACAACGATTGTACCATTGCCAAAACACTCCTTTCCTGCCTGCTCCTGCTGCTGGGGCTGTCGGTGGGCGCCCAGAACGCGGGCAAAACCGTGGCGGGGAAGGTGCTGACCAAAACGGGCGACCCGGTCGTGGGCGCCAACGTACAGGTCCGGGGCAGCCGGGTCATGACAGCCACGGACGCCACGGGTAAATTCAACATCTATACGCACCCCGGCGAAGTCCTGGAGGTCAGCGCCGTCGGCTACCGCACGACACGCGTGACCGTCGGCGACGGCGACATCCGGGTCGCGCTCGAGCAGGACTTCGGCCATATGGACGAGGTCGTGGTCGTGGGGTATGGGCAGATGAAACGGACCGACCTCAGCAGCGCCCAGACGACGGTGACCGCCAAGGACATCAGCGAAACGGTCAATACCACCCTCGACCAGGCCCTCCAGGGCCGCGCGGCCGGGGTGTACGTCACCCAGCCCAGCGGTCAGCCGGGGGCGGGCGCCAACGTCATCATCCGCGGGATATCGTCCATTACGGGACCGACCCAGCCGCTGTATGTCATCGACGGCGTACAGATCCGGCCCGCGGACTTTGCGGACGATCCAAACAGCCATCCCACCGGTTTTGCGAACGCGCTTTCAGGGATCAACCCGGAGGACATCGAAAGCATGAATATCCTGCAGGGACCCGCCGCTACCGCCATCTTCGGATCGGCCGGCGCCAACGGGGTGATCATGATCACGACCAAGCGCGGCAAGGCCGGGGAGACGCATATCTCGGCCAGCACCACGTGGTCGGTCCAAACCAAGCCCAAGGAGCTCCCGGTGATGAACCTGCAGCAATACGCCCAGTTCCGCAACGACGTCGCGAAGGTAGGCGGCACCGCGAGCGACCCCACCTTCGCCAACCCGCAGGCCCTAGGCCCGGGTACGGACTGGCAGGACGCGCTCTACCGGCAGACGCTGATGCAGAAGCACAACCTGTCGGTGAGCGGGGGCAACGAGAAAACGACCTTTTATATATCGGGTGAATACTTCAGCCAGGAGGGCGTCGCGCCGGGCTCCGGCTTCAACCGCGCCTCCACGCGGATCAACCTCGACAACAAGATCCGCCCCTGGCTCAAGCTGGGCGTGGACCTGAACCCCAGCTACACGGTGGAGAAGGTCAACACCACCAACGCCGGGATCGTGCAGCTGGCGGTGATGCAAAACCCGTCCGTACCCGTCAAGAACCCCGACGGCACCTGGGGCGGCCCGGTGTCGACCCAATACCAGTACACCAACCCGGTGGCGCTGTCGTACATCAATAACGACTATAACAAGTCGCTCGGCGCGATCGGCGGCGGCTATGTCGACATCACCCCCATCAAGGGGCTGACCCTCCATACCGAAGCCAACACCAACCTGAACTATACCAACAACTACCAATTCCACCCGTCCTACCAGTTCGGCGGTTATATCAACGCCACCACGGTGGCCTATGTCAACACGTACAACAGCTGGTGGTGGAACTGGCACACCCGCTTGCAATACGACCGCCAGTTCGGCGAGCACAACCTCTCCGTCATGGTCGGGCACGAAGCCCAGGCTTATGGCGGCGGCTCGCTCAACGGCCAGCGCCAGAACTTCGTGACCAATTCCATCCAGGACCTCAACGGCGGCGACCAGTCGACGTCCATCGCGAGCAGCGCCCGGTACGACGGCGCACAGGAAAGCTACTTTGGCCGCCTGAACTACGTCTATAAAGAGCGCTACATCCTGGGCGGCACCTTCCGCGCGGACGGCAGCTCCAACTTCGGCCCCGACAACCGCTGGGGCTACTTCCCCTCGGTGTCCGCGGCCTGGCGTATATCGCAGGAGAACTTCATGAAGGGCGTCAAGGCGATCAACGACCTGAAGCTGCGCGTGGAGGTCGGGACCACCGGCAACTCCGCCCTCAACGGCGGCGGGTACTACGCGTCGCTGCAATCGGTGCCGACCGCGTGGGGCACGGGTTTCCTCAACTCCAACTTCTCCAACCTGAAGCTGAAGTGGGAGACCGACAAGACCTACAACATCGGTATCGACCTGCACATGTTCAACAACCGGATCGAGCTGATCGCCGACGCGTATAAGAAATACACCAGCAACCTGCTCACGGTCACGCCCTATCCCTTCTATGACGGGGGCGACATCGCCTATTCCGCGGGCTATATCCAATGGGCCACGACCAACGCGGGCTCGATGTACAACAAAGGCCTGACGGTCACCCTGAACACGGTCAACATCGACACCCGTCAATTCACTTGGAAAACGGGGTTCAACATCTCCTTCGACAAGAACAAGATCACGCAGCTCAACACGCCCTATATCACCGCGTGGAATTCCAGCCAGGCCGAGTTCCAGACGACCGTCGGGCAGCCGATGAGCATGATCACCGGGTACATCGCGCAGGGGCTGTTCCAGAATTATTCGCAGATCACCAAGCACGCCACCCAGTCGGCCAACGGCGCCAGCCCGCAAGGGACCTGGGTGGGGGACATCATGTTCAAGGACCTGAACAACGACCATACGATCGACGCCAACGACCGGACGATCATCGGCAACCCCTGGCCGAAATACACCTTCGGCTTCAACAACAGCTTCGCGTATAAGCATTTTGAGCTCAACGTCCTGGTCATCGGCTCCGTGGGCAACGACATCCTGAACTACTTCCGGTACTACAACACCATCCCGCTGGACAACGGAACGTATGGGAACTACCTCAAGGCGACCGCGGGGTATGCGCGGCCGAGCAGCTATACGCTGGGCGACAGCAGCACGGTCACGCTGTCCAACCCCGGGGCCACGGTGCCCCGGCTGGCGGTCGGCGACCCGAACGGGAACAACCGCATCAGCCAGCAGTGGGTGGAGAACGGCTCCTACGTCCGGATCAAAAACCTGTCACTTACGTACTCGGTCCCGAACCAATACCTCGCCCATACGCCCTTCCACGGCATCCGCGTGGCGGTCAACGTACAGAACCTGGTCACCATCACCAAATACAAGGGGTATGACCCCGAGATCGGGATGATCAAGTACCAGGGGCTGAACATGGCGGGCATCGATACCGGGCGTTACCCCAACGTGCGGATGTATACGGGGAGTATGGTTTTGGATTTTTAAAAAACTTATGAACATGAAACTCATTTATATCACAGGCATCGCCAGCGCCCTTGCGCTCGCGGGTTGCTGCAAGAACTTCCTGAACCGGCCCCCGGTCTCTTCGCTCACCTCCGGCAACTTCTACCAAACCGACGCCGAGGTCATGGCCGGCACCGCGCCGCTCTACAACATCACCTGGTTCGACTATAACGACAAGGCGTTCCTGGCCTTTGGCGTTGCCCGGGGCGGCAGCCTGAACTCCAACGACCGTACGCCGTACATCGAGTTCGACGCCTCGTCCACGGACCAGACGACGCTCCTGACGGGGTACAAGGCGTTCTATAAGATCGTGGCCCAGGCGAACCTGACGATGAACAACATCGTCAACGCCACCGGGAGCACCGTCTCCGATTCCATCCGGAGCTATGCGCTCGCGGAGTGCCACTTCATGCGCGGGGTGGCCTACTATTACCTGGTCAGCAACTGGGGCGCGGTACCCATCATCTACGACAACACCAACCAGCTGAGCGACTCGCTGGTCCGTAACACCATCGAGAGCGTCTGGCAGTTTATCATCATGGACCTCAAATACGCCGCCGATCACCTGCCGACGACGGCCTATCAGCCCGGCCGCATCACGAAGTACTCCGCCGAGGGCATGCTCGCCAAGTTCTACCTGATCCGTTCCGGTCTCGACAAAACCGTGGGCAGCCGCACCCAGACCGACCTGGACAGCGCCAAGCTGCTGGCCTCGGACGTGATCTCCAACAGCGGGATGACGCTCCCCGCCGATTACTACGCCTCCTTTGTCGGCGAAAACAACAACGCCGCGAAACTCAACCCCGAGAGCCTGTTCTCGCTGCTCTGGCAGCCGGTCAACACCCCTTGGGGCGTCAATAACTCTTTCCAGGCGTACATGGCCTTCGAGCCCAACATCACCCAGACCGGGGACGGCTGGGGCTCGGCCCAGGGCGGGTCGGGCGCGCTCATCCAGTACTTCCTGAACAACCCGGCGGACTCCATCCGGCGCAAGGCGACCATCATGTTCCCCAGCGACGTGTATGCGGAGCTGGACAAAAAGGACGGCGGGGTAACGGTGCCGAATACCACCAATTACGCCTACATCAAAAAGTACGTCGTCGGCTCGCCCGCGGACAACAACAACCTGGGCGCGTTCATGGCGGCGTATACCAACACCATCATCCTCCGGCTGGCCGAGGTCTACCTGATCTACGCCGAAGCCGTCATGGGCAATAATTCGAGCACCACCGACGCCACCGCGCTGGCGGCTTTTAATGTTATCCGCGAGCGCGCCGGGATGCCCGACAAGACTTCGATCGCCTTCGCCGATATTTTCCAGGAAAAATGGATCGAGACCGCGATCGAGGGCAACGAATGGTACGACATCCTCCGCTGGTGGTACTTCGACCCGCAGGACGCCGAGAACTATGTAGCGAACCAGGACCGGAGCATCAACTACACCCTGACCTGGACGCCGGGCACGTTCGCGCCCAAGCGCTACACCTTTACCTCCAGCGGAGAGCGGTACACGTTCAACACGACCAACGTCTACCTGCCCTTCCCCGAGTCCGAGATGGTCGCGGCGCCCAGCCTGTCCAAACCGCCGGTGGGTTTCAATTTCAGTGTATTACCTAACTACTAAAGCGTCCCTTCATGCGCAGATATAATTCCTCCTTTCTGGCGTTCACCCTCGTGGGGCTCAGCGCCCTGCTGTTCCAGGCCTGCCGGAAGGACAACAGTGCCTCGCCCCGCATCAGCGGCGTCCGCGCCGCCCTGGCTAACCCGAACGACTCCACGCTGTCGCTGGTAAACCCAGGCCAGTACGTCATCCTGGACGGCGCCGGTCTGATGTCCACCGAGCAGGTGTTGTTCGACGGGGTGCCCGCCACCTATAACGCGGCCCTCACCGCCGACCAGCACCTCGTCATCCAGGTGCCCAACATCACGCCCGAGGCCCTCAGCGGCCCCAAGGCCAATACCATCGAGATCATCAGCAGCCGCGGCAACACCGTGTTCCAGTTCCCGGTGGACCCGCCGGCGCCGGTGGTGACGTCGATTTCCAACGAGTTCGCGCACCCGGGGGATGTGATCACCATCAACGGGCAGTTTTTGTTTTTGATACAGGCCGTTGTGTTTCCTGGCGGGGTCGCGGCCACTGGTTATACGACTACGGATGCGGGTACTACCCTGACCGTGACGGTGCCCGCGGGTGCTACCACCGGCGGGGGTATCCTGATCACGTCCAAAGGCGGCACCAGCTCCTCGGAGCCCGCCGCGGGCTTCCGCGATACGCGCGGGATGCTGTGCAACTTCGACGACGTGAACCAGTATTCGTGGGGGGCGCTCGGCGTGATCGACTCTGCGACCTTTTTGGGGCATGAAGGCTACTTCGCGCAAATGGGCTTTTTCAACTCCACCGTCATCGGCGGCGACGAAAACTGGTATAGCGGCAACCGTTCCGTCAACACCAACGGGGTCCAATGGGTCGCTACCGATAGTATGTCCAACCCCATCGGAGACTATGCCCTGAAGTTCGAAGTATACGCGAAGATCCCCTGGACCGCAGGCAGCATCTGGATCGTCCCCAATTATACCTGGACATACCTGGCGCCCTATGCGACCTGGAAACTAAACGCCGACAGCACGTTGACCAGCACCACGCAGTGGACGACGGCCGTCGTGCCCCTGACGAGTTTCCAGACGGGCAATGGCGCGGGGACGCCGGCGGGGAACCTGGCGACGTTGCTGGGGGCCTCGGGGAATACGTCTATCAGCTTGATGTTTATCAACGATGGGACGAAGACGATGACGAATATGGATATTGGGGTGGATAATATCAGGGTAGTTAAAATAAAGTAATGCGGGTAGTCTATACGTTTCTCCTTACCCTGGGTGTGCAGCTTGCTGCCGCTCAGGGTTTCTTCTTGTCGTCGTGGAAGCCGCTTCCGGTGCCCGGCGCGGCGGGGCTGGACTCTTTTGCGGCCGGTTCCGGCGGCGCCGGGAAAACGGCCGCAAAAGAGTCCAGCCCCGCCGCGCCTTCCGCGTTTGGGTCGGTGGTCGACGTGACCGTTTTCCCTTCGGATACGCTTTGCCGGGTCTCGCCATTTCTGTTTGGGAACAACGCGAACCAGTGGTTGGGGCCGGTGGTGGATCTGCCGGTGTTGCTGGATGAGATCAAGCGGTTGGGGCCGGGGGTGATTAGGTATCCGGGCGGGAATGCGAGTAATGAATTCTTTTGGAACGGGGTGGTGCCGGGGGATGCGCCGGATACGTTGATCATGGCGGCGGGGGCGCGTCGGGAAAGGTATTTTACGGGGAAATGGGGGTTGCCGGTGGACAGCTATTATAAGATGCTGGCGGCGACGGGGAGTACGGGGATCATTTGTGTGAATATGGCGTATGCGCGGTATGGGTTGTCGGCCGATCCGGTGGCGGCGGCGGCGCACCTGGCGGCGGAGTGGGTGAGGCATGACCGGGGGCGGACGCGGTTTTGGGAGCTGGGGAATGAGGATTATGGGTTCTGGCAGGCGGGGTATCGCGTGGACAGTGCGCGGTTGGGGAGGCCGGCGCTCATTTCGGGGGACATCTATGGGCGCGAGGCGCGGGTGTTTATCGATTCGATGCGGGCGGCCGCCGTCAGCGACATCCGTATTGGCGTGGTGCTCGTGGAAACGCCGCCGGGGGCCTACACGACGGCGGTCGAGCGCGTGTGGAACGAAGGCGTGCTGCGGCAGGCGGGGGATGTCTGCGATTTTTACATCGTCCACAGTTATTATACGCCGTATAAGCGGAATTCGTCCGCGGCGGAGGTTTTGCGCAGCGCTGTTCCGGTGACCGATCGGATGATGGACTATATGCGCTCGTTGGGCGATAAACCCGTCGCGCTGACCGAGTACAATATTTTTGCGGAGGGGTCCCGGCAACAGGTGTCGTATATCGCGGGGGTGCACGCGGTGCTGGTGTTGGGGGAGGCGGCCACGCGGGGGTTTGGGCTGGCGTGCCGGTGGGATCTGGCCAATGCGTATGCGCAAGGGAACGATCATGGGTTATTCAATAAGGGAGACGAGCCGGGGGCGGCGCTCTGGAAGCCGCGGCCGGCGTACTATTACTTGTACTATATGCGGCGGTGCCTGGGGGACCATATCGTGCGGAGCACGGTGGCGGGGGACTCGAGCGTTGTCGTGTTTGCGTCGGCGTTCACGGGTGAGTCGCGCGGGCTGGGCGTCGTGATCGTGAACACCGGGACGGAGCCGCACGTGGTGCGGGTCGACGCGCCGGGTTTTGCCAACGGCTATTACTACTCGCTCACGGGAGGCGCGCCCGGCGACGGCGAGTTCTCGCCCGGGGTCGACGTGCGGCTGGGCCGCGGTGCGATCGAATCGCCACCGCGGTCGGTGCAATATGTTATATTGCAACCATGAAGCGTCTCCTATTGCTTTTGCTACCGGCTACGGCCTTTGGCCAAAACATATACCAGGACCCACACCAGACCGCCGATGCGCGGGCAGCCGACTTGTTGCACCGGTTGAGCTTACAGGAGAAAATCAGCCTGCTGGGCTTTGTGAGTCCCGGGGTGCCGTCGCTGTCGATTCCCCGGTACGTGTGGTGGAACGAAGGCCTGCACGGGGTTGCGAGGGCAGGGGAGGCCACGGTTTTTCCGCAGGCCATCGGCGCGGCGGCGACCTTCGACGACGGTCTGCTGCGCCACGAAGCGGACGCGATTTCGACCGAGGCGCGCGCCAAGTACAACCTGAGCGTGGCTTTGGGACGCCGGCAGCAATACCTGGGGCTGACCTTCTGGTCGCCCAACATCAACATCTTCCGCGACCCGCGCTGGGGCAGGGGACAGGAGACCTATGGGGAGGACCCGTATCTGACGGGCAGGATGGGCGCGGCTTTTGTGCGGGGCATACAGGGGACCGACCCGAATTACCTGAAGGCCGCGGCTTGCGCCAAGCACTTCGCGGTGCACAGCGGACCGGAGTCGGGGCGGCATTCGTTCAACGCGCGTATTTCCGGGGATGACCTCCGCGAAACCTACCTGCCCGCCTTTCATACACTCGTGGACAGCGGCGTCGAAGCCGTGATGTGCGCGTATAACCGCGTCAACGACCAGCCGTGTTGCACGGGTCGGACCCTCCTCAAGGATATACTGCGCAACGAATGGGGTTTCAAGGGTCACGTGGTCACCGACTGCGGGGCGCTGGACGACATTTGGGAGCGACACAAGGTGATGCCCGACCGCGTCACCGTGGCCGCGGAGGCCATCAAGGCCAGCGTTAATATGGACTGCTCCGACCTTTTGCAGGACGAGGCTTTGGCCGCGGTGCAAAAAGGGCTCATCACCGAGGCCGATGTGGACCGCGCGCTAACGCCGAACCTGCGGACGGCTTTCCGGCTGGGGTTATACGATGCGTCCGGGCCGTACAGCGGGTATGGCGCGGACAGCGTGGCCAACGACTATCACCGGTCGCTGACGCGGCGCATGGCGGCGGAAAGCATGGTGCTGTTGAAAAACGACGGGGCGCTGCCATTGGCGGGATTTTCTACGATACTCGTCACCGGTAGTAACGCCACGAACGCGGACGCGTTGCTGGGCAACTACCACGGTATATCGTCCCGTCTCGTCACCTTTGTCGAGGGCATCACCGCCGCGGCGGGTCCGGCGTGCGGCGTCGAGTACGACCCGGGCTGCGATCCAAAGGACACGGTCCACTTCGGGGGCACGTGGGTCGCTTCCAACAGCGACGTGATCGTGGCGGTGATCGGGTTGACGCCACAGGTCGAAGGGGAGGAAGGCGACGCCTTTTTGTCGGACGCGGGGGCGGACAGGAAGACGCTGGGGTTGCCCGTGGGGCAGATAGCTTTTATCAAGGCGCTGCGGCGCGCAGCGCCGCATAAGCGCATCATTGCCGTAGTCACGGGCGGCAGCGCGATGGACCTCTCCTCCATCGACCCGTACGTCAACGCCGTTTTGCTGGCCTGGTATCCCGGGCAGGAGGGCGGCAACGCGCTGGCGGATATTTTGTTCGGAAAGGTTTCGCCGTCGGGGCACCTGCCGGTGACGTTCTATAAGTCTTTATCCGATCTGCCCGCATACGACAACTACGCGATGACCGGGCGTACATACCGGTATTTTGGCGGCGAGGTCGCGTATCCCTTTGGGTTCGGGCTAACGTATGGCAAGTTTTCCTATGAATGGCTGTATACGCCTTCGACAAAAGCGCCTACCGGTGGCTGGATAGCCTACCCGCCCTCGATGGGCCCGCGCCCCATCCCGGTTGTCGCCCGGCCGCAGGACACGATCTATTTTTCGGTCAGTCTTCTCCACGAGGGCCCGACAGACGCCGACGAGGTCATACAGGTGTACGCGGAATACCCCTCCGTCACCGGTAAGCCGATGCCGCTACGGGAGCTAAAGGACTTCAAACGAGTACACGTACCCCGGAAGGATAACGACACGGCCTTCTCCGGCGGTGGCGCCGTTTTTGCCCTGCCGGTGACTTGTTTGCGCAAATGGGATGATGCGCGTCATGCTTTTCGCGTGTATCCGGGGAAATACCGGATCGTCATCGGGGGGAATTCGCGGGACGAGAGGCTCACGGCGGAGGTCGTGGTCAAGTGACACGCGCCGCCGGGGCGAGGCATTTAAAAATTCCTTAATATAATAGTTGCAGGGGTGCTTACGTTTAATTGTGTATCTTTAGGGTAATTCAATACCCTACTGAAACCGTTTGACTCATGTTTCCCCGTCATCTTATACTGTTGTGCTGGGCCCTGTCGGGGGCTGGGGTGGGGTATGCCCAGGTACGGGTAGCGGTCGATTCGGTGGACAGCCATGTCCAGATACCGGATACGCGTCTTTCGATCGTGCCGCCGCCGGGGTTCGCGCTCACGCATGAGTTCCCGGGTTTGCTCAAGACCGATGGTAGCGCGGTGATCCAGGTCTACGACCTGCCCGATGGCAACTTCTATAACGACGGCGCGAGCTTCACGACCGACAACTTCAAGAGCAAGGGTGCGCGGGTACTGGCTTTCAAAACCCTCACGGTCGCCGGTTTTCCGGCGAGGTACTGTTACATGCAAGGCGATTCGGCCAAGCGGATCATGGCGCTGATCTTCGGGGACTCCACGTTTTCCACGACCCTTATAGGGCTGTATCCCGACACGGCACTGGGCGTGGGTCAGGCTATCCGTGACGCCTATACGACGATCTCCTATAAAAAAGGCTCGGCCGTCGATCCTTTCGAGACAGCGCCCTTTAGCCTCGACACCGCCGTCACGGCTGACAATGCCGTCGCGCGCTGGCACTTCGCCGCCTACAACAAACCACTGTTCATCTATAGCCCGGACGGGAAGGTACCCGCCCAGGGGACGCCGTTCCTGACCGTAACGCCCTATCCCCGCAAACCCGGATCGGCCCTCCAGGATTTGTCCGAAAACCTGATCATCAAAGACATGCGGGCCGGTCTCGAGGACCCCGTGCTGTCCAACATCTCGCTGGACTCGGTCAACGGGTACGAAGCCTACGAGGTCGAAATCCGCTGCAAGCTGGGGGGACAGCAAGGCCTGCTCTACCAGTTCCTGGCGGCGGACGCCGAGCACACGATCGTGATCGAGGGGGTAGCGAATGACAATTTCGCGGACACGCTGCGCGCGTTTAAAGCTTTTGCACATACAATCCGAATCAAATGAAAACCATCCTACTGTTATCATTCATCGCGATCACCGCGGCTCCGCGGGGGGCGCACCTGCCCGTCGCGCGGGTCGAGGCGTCAGCCGCCGCGCCCGCGGGCTCCGCAATTCCAGCCGCCGCTCCCGCGGGCACGCAACTACAAGCCCCCGACGGGTCGCAGACCACGCTGGACGACGTCCTGCACCGTTACGCGGGGAAGGTCATTTATCTGGACGTTTGGGCCAGCTGGTGCGGGCCCTGCCGTCACCAGGCGCCGTTTCTGGAGTCGCTGCGCACCGCTTTTGCAAAGGACTCGGTGGTGTTCCTGAGCATCAGCATCGACGCCGACCCGGCGGACTGGAAACAGGCCATGAGCGAGCTGGGCGCCACCGGTAGCGGCACCGACTTCCTGCTGATCGACGGTCACCACTCGTCGCTGAACAACATCCTCCACATCAAGGGCGTGCCGCGCTACGCGCTGCTGGATCGCAGCGGTCATTTTGTCGACAAGGACGCGCCCTTCCCGTCCACGGACGAGGCGGCGGACCATATCAAGACGCTGCTGCAGAGTAGGTAGCATAGTACGCAAAAAAGAGCCCCGCACCCGCGCCACCCTCGATCAGCACGGCCATCACCGGGTTCCACCGCAACAGGCAGATCGTGATAAACACGACGATCAGCGTCATGCGCATAAAGCGTCCCATGCCGGCGTCGTCGATATAAAGCAGTCCGATATACAACATCCCCTGCGCCAGCCCGAGCCCAAACCAGAGCGGGTTTTTCAGCATTATCCCTTCCGGCAGGAACAGGATCGCCTGCGTCAACAGCAAACGCACGCCGATGCCGCCTTTTGACAACGGCATGTTGCGCATGAAGGCAAGGTCCTTTTCCAGGAAACGCACCGCGTAATACAGCGGCAGCGCCGAGGCTCCCAGCACAAACGGGAAAATGAGGTCGAAGAGGTCCTCGCCCGGACGCACAACGGATAATATCCCAAAGGAAAACAACTGCACAAAGACCAGCACGCCGCGGTGGCGGCCCCATAGGCCGCGAAGCAGCCAGAAGGCGCTGCCGCGCCAGGGGGATCGCGCGATGGGGAAGCGCGCGGTTTGCGCGGTGGGCTCGGAGGGTATGGTCCACACCCAGGCGCCGGCGAGCCACATGGTTGCGAGCGTGGCGGCGATCCAGAGGAGGGCGGAGGCGGCGAGGCCTGTCGTGTGGGGACCCGCGGCGCCACCGAATACCACTAACGCCATCAAAAATGCGTATCCCGCGAGCGGCGCCAGTATCCACGCGTGCGCCCTTAGTAGCGCGGGATATGCGCGCCCATCGGCGATCCGCAAAAACGAATAGTCCGCGCGGCGGAGGAGGCGGCGGCAATATATGACCGCCCAGGCGTCGTACAGGAGCCAGGCGGCGATCAACCATTCCGGGCTGCGCAGGAAGGCGCGCATCAATTGGATATGGGTATAGAGTAATTGCGGCGGGGGCACGATCCCAAAGAGCGCCAGCGCGACCAGGCCCAGAAAGCCGGCGTGGGCGCGGTAGAAGGGTGCGGACAGACAGCGGCTAAACATAGAGTTGTTTTTCGCGCAGATAGATCGGCGCCGGGTTCAGCGCCCACGGTTGGTGGGACGTGACGATCAGCGATACCGGTGACGACCGCAGCCAGTCCTCGACGACCGCTACGGCGGCTGCATCCAGCGTGACGAGGGGTTCGTCGAGGAGCACGAGCAGCGGGTTCCCGATCCATGCCAGGACCAGCGACAGTTTTTTGAGCATGCCGCTGGAATAGGCGCCGGTCTTTCGGCCGATAAACGCGTCGAGACCCAGGGCGCTCCTGAGCGCCGGCGCGTAGGGACCTTCGCCGCCCTTTGTCTTAACGTAAAAAGCATAGAGCTCCGCGCCGGTCAGGAATTCGGGATACAGCGGCTTGGCCTCGGCGAAGCCGCAGCCGCGGCGATAGGCGACGCGGTCGCGAACGCTATCCAGCCCGGAAAGCGTTATGGCGCCGGGTCCGGTCGAAACCCGTGGTGCGCCCGTAACCGGCAGCAACCCGGCGATCGCCTTCAGGAGCGTCGTCTTCCCGGAACCGTTTGGCCCCCGGACCTCGTAAAAGCCGTCCGGCAGCGCGAAAGAAGGGATATCCAGGACGCTGGCGCCGGCATAAGACAGTCGGACGTTCGAAAAGGACAGTAGCATGACGAAGTACGTCGCGCAATCGCGGCGATCATAACGCCAACGGGGTGTAATTTTGCGGGTACGATGAGGACAATATGGCGACGCCGCTGATGTAGGCCGAGGCTCCTGGGGACGACGGCGCGCGGCGGGCGACGACGATGACGTGCCTGATGGGGGTCTGGGCGGCGACCGTTAAAAGTATAGCTCCAATGTAAACTCAAAATGAAGTATCTTTTTCGCCAAACACTTCCACGCATGAAGCAATGGCCTTTGGTATGGGTCGCGGCCCTGACGCTTACCTCCGCCTGCCGCCAAAACGGCGACGCCGCCAAACAATCGGCAACATTCGATAGCCTCTCCGAAGCCTTTGTAAAAGGCTACCTCGATTGGAGACCGCAGGCCGGTATCGCCCTGGGTTTCCATGAATACGACACGATGGTCACCGACTACAGCCAGGCGTCGATGCAGAACGAGATCGACCGGTTGCGCCGGTTCGATAGCCTTTTGGGCAACATGGACATTACCTGGATGACAAAGGAGCACTACCATGACCTCTTGTTGATCCATTTGGGCATTCAACAGGAGTTGCTCAACTTCGTGGACACGAAGAACTACAACAAGAACCCGATGGTCTATGCCCAGGCCGTCGATATCAACACCTATGTAAAGCGCAATTTTGCGCCCCTCGACTACCGCGTCAAGTGCATCGAGCACGTCGAAAGGCTGTTCCCGCAGATCTTTGCGCAAGCTAAAGCGAATCTTGAAGATACCCTGGCCAAACCGCTCGTCGACATGGCGATAGTGGTAGCGGGCGGAGCGGTTGATTTTCTAAAAAACGACCTTCTTATAGCCTTGAAGGACTACAAAAATGACACGGTGTTCACCAGCAGTAACGCGGTAGCGATTGCAGCCATACAAGACTACATTGCGTATCTGAAGACAAAACCGACCAACAACAACTTCGCCATCGGCAAAGAGAACTACGGGAAGATGCTCCGGTCCGTCGAAATGATCGACCTCTCCCCAGACAGCGTCCTGGCGATCGGCATGAACGAGCTGAAACGGGAACAGGGGATGTTCCAGAAGGCTGCCCACGTCATCAACCCCAACAAACCGGCGGTCGAGGTGTATAAGGACATGGAAAAGGAGCACCCCACCGCCGATAGCCTGATCCCGGACGCCCGGAAACACCTGGAAGGCATCCGGCAGTTCCTGATCGACCACAACATCTGCAGCCTGCCGTCCGAGGTACGGATCCAGGTCAAGGAAACGCCACCCTACGCCCGGTCGACCAGCACGGCTTCCTGTGACGTACCCGGTCCTTTCGAAACCAAGGCCACCGAAGCCTATTACTATGTAACCCCCGTGGATGCCAGCTGGACGCCGCAGCAAAAGGAAGACTGGCTGGCCTCGTTCAACTATTACACCACCGACGTGGTGACCATTCACGAGGCCTATCCCGGTCACTATACCCAGTTCCTGCACCTGAACGCCTCGAAGGCGACCCAGGTAGAAAAGATCTTTGCCAGCTACGCCTATGTGGAAGGTTGGGCCCACTATACCGAGCGGATGATGCTCGACGAGGGTTATGGGAACAACGGGGACTCGGTGACCGCGGCGAAGTTCCGGCTGGCGCAATCGGGGGACGCGCTGCTCCGCATCTGCCGGTTGTGCAACTCCATCATGCTGCATTGCCACGGCATCAGTGTGGACTCCGCCACCCACTTCTTTATGGCCAACTGGTACCAGGGGGAGAAGCCTTCCCAGCTGGAAGCGCTCCGCGGGACCTTTGACCCGGGGTACCTTTTTTATACCGTCGGTAAGCTGGAAATCCTGAAATTGCGCTCGGACTACCAGCAACAGGAAGGCGCGAACTATTCCCTCAAGGCCTTTAATGACGCCATGATGGATCACGGTATGCCGCCCATCCGGATGCTGAGGGAAATATTGTTGAAGGATAAAACGAAATGGAACGACGTACTCTAATGGCTTTCAAGGCATTTGGCAAAGCGCCCTCGGGCGCCCGTTTGGCACGGATGGAGGGTTCGCCACGGTTTCATGCAGGGGTTTTCGAGAACCCCGAACCCACGGATATGCGGTTGCAGGGGGCGTCGTTTGCCAAGGTGTTTTGGGAGTTTATGACCAAAACGCCTCCGACACCGACGCTACACGCCGTCAAAACGGATTTGCACTTATTACCTGAGGGTCAAATGGTTTGGTTTGGCCATTCGGGGTATTACTTGAATCTGCCGGGCCTGAAAATCGCCGTCGACCCGGTCCTTAGCGGGAACGCATCGCCGTTCCGCTTCTTTGCCAAGGCGTTCCCCGGGACAGACGTCTACAAACCGGGCGACCTCCCCGACCTGGACGTGCTCGTGATCACGCACGACCACTATGACCACCTGGATTGGACGACCGTCATCGCGCTCAACCCGCGCTTCATAGTAACAGCCCTGGGTGTAGGCGCCGACCTGGAGTACTGGGGTATTCCTCCAGAAAAGATCATCGAGCTCGACCTCGGGGAATCGTTTGACCGGATCCCGGGCGTCCGTCTCACCGCCGCTCCCGCGCGTCACTTTTCCGGGCGGGGCGCAAAGCGAAACGGCACCTTATGGATGTCGATCGTATTGGAAATCAATGAAAAACGGGTGCTTATCGGCGGCGACTCCGGATACGGTTCGCACTTCGCCGCCATTGGCCAGACCTATGGCCCCTTTGACCTGGCGATCCTGGAATGCGGTCAATACGGCGTCCATTGGCCCTTTATCCATATGTTCCCGGAACAGACCGCACAGGCGGCGCGCGATCTTGGTGCCAGGGCGCTGTTGCCCGTTCATTGGGGGAAGTTCGCCCTGTCGATGCACCCCTGGGATGAGCCGATCCGGCGTTTGATGGCCGCGGCCGGCGGTCTGACGGTGGCGACGCCGCGGATCGGGCAGGCTTTTCCGGTATTGGGGCCTTACCCGACGGAGCATTGGTGGGAAGCTGTATGAAAGCCCGCCGGCGCCGCCGCTAGCGGTATCGCCACCGCCCGCTGCGGATATAGATAAAGGCCAGCGTACCCAGAATAGTCCAGTACAGGTATTCCGATCCCCAGGCCCAGACCAGCCCCAGGTCAAACTTCTCCAGGATGAGGTAAACATAGATGACATACGCCACGATCGCGGCGATCTCGATAAACAGGTTCACCCGGGTCCGACCGGTGCCTGTGACCGCGTTGAGCCAGACGGTGGCGAATGACATCAGGCAAAAGGCGCCCGTGACCATCCGGAGCAGCGGGACCGCCGTCCGGACGAACTCGGCATCCTGTCCGTAGATACTTAGGAAAGGCCGGGGGAACAAGTTGAGCAACAACGCGATAACCAGGCAAAAACCAACGCTTAAGGTGGTAATCCGCCAGATCAGGGTCTCTACCTGGTCGACGCGCCCCTGTCCGATGAGGTTGGCGACCATCGTATTGGTCGTGGAGGCGAAGGCCCAGGAGAAAACGGCAAACAACCCGATGATGTTCCGGAGCGTATTCGACACGGCCAGCCCGAGGGTGCCGTGGTGCTCGATGAGGGTGTAGAAATACAGCCAGGCGGTCAGGCTCATCGAATACTGCAAAACCAGGGGCAGGGATTGTTTGAAGATCAGCCTGGTCAGCCCCAGGTCCAGCGCGAGCTGGCGGAAGATAAAAAACCGGCGGTGTAGGCCGTTGGCCCCGATACAGCCCAGCATCACGCACATCCCGGTGATCTCGGCGGCGATCGACGCATAGGCGGCGCCGTTAAAGCCCAGGTGTGGGAGCCCGAAATGGCCGTTGATCAAACCGTAGTCAAGGAAAACGTTGACCGCCGTCTCGCAAAGCGTCCCATACACCAGGAACCGGCTATGGTTGGTCCCCACCAGGAAGGCGTTGCTCATTTGGTAGCAAAACAGGAACGGCAGCCCCCACACCCGGATGTATATAAAGGATATGGCCTCCCGGGCAATATCCGGCGAATGGAGGAAGAGCCCCATAAGACGGGGCGTCACGAGGTAGGTCACCGCGATCGCGCCCGCCGCGAAAACCATCGCCAGCCTCAAGCCCTGGGTGAAGGTGCGGCCGATGGCCGCAAAGTTGTTTTCACCGGCCCTCCGGGAAATGATCGACTGGAGTCCGTTGTTCAAACCGTTGCCGATCACCGCTACGATCAGGTAGTATATCCCGGTGATCCCGGCCGTACCCAGCTCCCGTTCGCCGAGCATCCCCAGGAAAATATTGTTCGTGATAAAGTTGATCTGCGGGATGACCAGGGCCATGCTGATGGGCAAGGCAATCGCAAGGATCTGACGTCGGGAGATATTGAGGCGGAGGTCCATTTGTCCGCGAAATTATTGCTATTATTGCGGTCTTGGAACCCATCATCGTCATATTACCGCCTTTGGTAGAATCACTGCCGCCCGGCGAGCACCAGCTGATGCTCCAGATCGGGGAGCAGGAGCTCTACATCAGCGTCCTGCACAAGAAGGAACAGCTCGTCCTGGCGCACCTGGCCGTGCACAACCTCGCGGACTGGCAGGAGAACAGCTGGACCAACGCCTGGAAGATGCTCGAAGAGAAATACCCCTGGCTGATGAAGACCTGGAACAAGGTATTCATCTTTTACCAGCAGGGCGATTCCACGCTGATACCCGCCACCTGGTTCCAGACCTGGTACAAGGAAAAGATCATGGAGACGCTCTTCGGGCTACAATACGAGGCGCTGGTGTTCAGCGACCTGATCCCCGAGGCGTCGATCTACAACCTCTACCAGGTGCCCCGCTGGCTCCACGGGCGCGTGCTCCGTCACTTCAAGACCGGCGAATGCTGGCACCAGCGGACCCCGGAGCTGCGGGAATTGTTCCAGCGGAAGACGGAGGAGTGTATCCGGGTGATCTTTTACCCGAACCGTTTTGTCATCACCGTTTTCCAGGGCGGGGAATTAAAGCTCGGCCAGACCTACAGCTATACGTCCCCGGAAGACGTCACCTACCAGCTCCTGGAGCTGGTACATACCTTCGGCATGGACACCCAGTTGATCCCCGTCCAGCTCCAGGGCATGATCGACCGGAGTTCCGGCGTGTACAGGGAAGTAGAAAAATACTTCCTCCAGGTGTCCTGCGAAGCCGGCAGCGCCGATTGGCATCTTTCACCCTATTTCAAGGAGTACCCTGCTCACTATTTCAGTTCCGTCTTAACCGCGGCGGCATGCGTATAATCAGCGGGGAATTCGGCGGACGCAGGATAGACCCACCGGAACACATGCCGTTTACGCGGCCGACCACGGATATCGCGAAGAGCGGGCTGTTTAATATTCTCCAGAACAATATCGATTTTTCTGACGCGGTCACCTTGGACTTGTTCGGCGGCACCGGGGCGATCAGCTATGAGCTGGCGTCACGCGGGGCGTCCGACCTTACGGTGATCGAAAAGGACCCGACGATGGCAGAGTTTATCCGCGCCACCGCGGGTAAATTGGGCATTGCCGGGTTGAAGGTGCTGCGCGCCGACGTATTCGATTTCCTGCGCGGCGCAGGAGGCCGCTACGATTTTATATTCGCGGGGCCGCCCTACGCTCTCGGCAACATCGACGATTTGCCGGGCGCCGCCACGCCTTTGCTGGCGCCGGAGGGGATGTTCGTGCTGGAGCACACGCCGCGCAACAGTTATAAAACCTATCCGTACTTCCGCCAGGAGCGTTCCTATGGGACGACCGTGTTTTCGTTTTTCAAGGCGCCGGAGGCGCCCCAATAATTAGCGGTGTTGCGGCAGTGGGCTACATTGCCCACCTGGCCCGCCGCCGTAACTCATTTCAACAGAGAGTAGTAGCACATGAGCGTTGTTTTTGTGACGGGGATCGGCACGGGGGTCGGCAAAACGCTGGCCTCGGCCGTGGTGGCGGAGGCGTTGGGCGCCACGTATTGGAAGCCGGTACAGACCGGCGACGAATCG
>NZ_DATJIY010000240.1:0-20342 GCF_035492835.1 Dinghuibacter sp. | reverse complement strand
GCGATATAAAGACAGTGTGGTCCTGGAATTTACGATCGAGGGCCGCGGGTATGGCGCCGTGCTGGCCACCTCAGGGGAGGTACCTGCTGTCGGCGCTGCCCCACGGTCCTTGGGGAGCTTTTCCTCCACCTGGACGCCGCTGCCGCAAACGATCGTCAGGACCGGAACCACGCCGCGCGTCGTCCAGCCGCCGCCGGGGATGGTGAGGATACCCGCCGCGAAGCGGTATGCGTTCGTGTCCGAAGGCGTGATGCTCGAGGGCGGTGACCTGCCCGCCGCGAACGGCATACAACATCCCTGGCAAACGCAACCCGCGAAGTCCTTGACGCATACGATGGACATTCCTTCTTTCTATATCGACGTTTACCCGGTGACCAATGCGCAGTTCCAGCGGTTTATGGAAGCTACGCATTATCATCCGCGGGATAGTCACAACTTCCTGAAGGACTGGCGGGGCGGTCATTACCCGGACGGCTGGGCCGACAAACCCGTCACCTGGGTGTCGATCGAGGATGCCCGGGCATATGCGACCTGGGCGCACAAACGCCTGCCGCACGAGTGGGAGTGGACCTACGCGGCCCAGGGAACCGACGGCCGTGCGTACCCGTGGGGAAATGACCGGGACAGTACAAAAGTGCCCGCGACCGACAGGGGCCGGCGTATAAGCCCACCCTATGCGGTAACGGCTTTTCCCGGCGGCGCCAGCCCGTTTGGCGTCAGGGACCTCGTGGGTAACGTCTGGCAATGGACCGACGAGTACCGGGATGCGCATACCCGCGCCGCGGTCCTCAAGGGTGGCAGCCGCTACCTCCCGAAGGGGGACTATTATAAAGGGCAAAGCCCCACCGGCTGGTATTTCCCTCCGGTCACCGACGTGCTCCACTACGGAAGGTACCTGTTGCTGTCGCCGGGGGAAGACCGGAGCGCGACCGTGGGTTTCCGCTGCGTAAAAGATAGATGATGAAGCACCTGATACGATATGCCTGGATTTTGTTGTGTAGCGGCGCGTCCGCACAGACGATACAATATGCGCGCGACCGCCTGGCCTTCCGCTGGAACGTCGAGCACGATAGCGCGGTGGTGACGCGTCTGCCCGAAGGCGGAACGCTCTGGCAGGGCAGCCTGTTGCCGGCGTTCTGGCTGGAAGTGGGAGGCCGAAAGCAATTTGTAAAAACCTCGATGACCTCCTTGTCGAAGACCGACAGCGGTTGGTCGATAGCCCTCCGTGTCGGCGCCCTCGGCGAGGGTAAGCTGCTGGTCTCCGTGGAGCCGTGGGGGATACGCTTTAAAAGACTAGACGTGCGGTGGGCGGCACGGCCACCCGCGCTGATCGATATGTATTACGGCGTTTCCGATCAAGCCATAAAAAGGTCGGGCGTATGGCCCACCTGGGACAGGCCCTTTATGCCCGATTGGCGATCCCTGTTGTATTGCGTACCGGGCGCCAAAGGCGGCACCGCGAAAAGCTATTTCCGGATGTGGGACTTTGGCCAGGCCAACGTGGCGCTCGGGAATTTCGGGCCGGCCCTGGGGTCGCCTTACGGGGCCGCCTATCCGAGGCCGTTGTTGTATGCGGGGATGGGCGCCGACAGCGGTTTTGTCGCCGTCGGCGCGGGCAGTATACCCGACGCGGCCCTGTCGCTGCGGATACAATCCACCCGCGGGTGTTTTGAGTATGTCTATGACGAAGATATCTGGGGCGCCCTGCCGGGGAACCGGCGCGTATGGGACGAGCCCTTGCGGATCTGCCTGGGCGATAACGCCTGGACCGCGTTCAAACAATATTACGGGTCGTTTCCTGTAACGGGAACGGCGTCGATAGCCCCGCGTTCCTTTTTTAACACGTGGGGCGTATGGCGGAATAAAACATACTTTATCCGGCCGATCGCCGACTTTGCCAAAAGCCTTGGCGCGACGACCCTCGTCCTGGACGACCCCTGGGAAACCTCGCAGGGGTCCGGGATGCCCAACCGGGACCGTTTCCCGCACTTCGACGAAGACATCGCCTATATCCGCGATCAGGGGATGTCCGTCGGCTTTTGGGAAACGGTGGGCTGGGTCAAGGACCCTTTCGCCCTTGGACTCACCAAAGACGACCTCCTCCTGGACCGTAACGGCCACCCGTGCATGGCCAACTGGAACTTCGATCCATCCAGCGACACCTATTATTGCCTCGACCCCAGCTCGGCAAAGGTGCGGGACTTTTTGAGGCGGCGGACCATCCACGTGATGCAAACGCTCCAACCGGTCATCCTCAAGGTCGACTTTATGTATGGCATGCCCTCGCCCTCGATGGCGGTGCCCCGCGATCCCCGGTACCGCGGGGAGCGGTTGGGTGCGGAGCTGGTTCACCTCGTCGCGGCAGCCGCCAAAAGCGTAGACCCCCACGTCATCATCCAGGGTTATGGCACGTCGCCGCTGGAGCTGGAGGATCTGGACATGGTCTCGTTGGACGACCAGGGCGACCTTTGGTATGACGTCGCGGCCGGCCACCAGCAATGGAGCATGTGGGGCGCCCTGCTGTCGGACCGCCACGTCGCGCTGTGCGGATCGTCGGGTTACGACTGGGACCGCGACGACGAGGCGGTCCTGAATTCCTGCGTCCTGGGCGCGCCCGGGGCGTCGCTCCCCATCGACGGGACGCCGGACGTCTATTTCGACCGGAGGCTCGCGGTATACAAATGGTACCGCCATACCCTGAACTGGACGCCGGTCTGGATGAACAGCGACATGGGCGGGTATACCCGGCCGCAGCGGTTGAACTGTTGGGGGCGGATGGAAAAGACCGGCGGCGACCCGGTGCTGACGGCGCTCGCGCTCCGGGACGGCGGCGCCGCACCCGCGTTGCCGCGAGTGCGGTGGAAAGGGCGGTGGGCGCTGATCTCCCAGGATAACCATGATATATTTTCCACGCCCGCGCTGGCGATCATCCCCTTCGATACCGGGATGATCTCCATAGCGTGTCCCAGGCCGTCCGCGGTAACCCGGCTGACGCGTTCGGGTATGCAACCCTTCGACGGTTGGCATTGGTCGGATGGATGGCTGACGATCGGGGTTTCCGGGGAATTGCTCGGCCAGACGGGCGGATTTTTAATCAACCGATAATGGATCGTAACTTTTATATAATCCTGTTGCTGATGATGGCAACAGCACCGGCAACGGCGCAGCTGTATCATTTCGACGCCCACTCCCTGCCCCGGTGGAGCAGCCCGGAGAACCGCAACGGCGTACAGGGCAAGGGCGCGATGGCGGGCGGGGGCAACAAGGGACAGGCGTCGTTTACCCTGGCAGCCGGGCAGACGCTGGACCTCCTGGACATCCGAGGCCAGGGGATCATCCATCGTATATGGATCACCGTGACCGACCGGTCCCCGCGTATGCTCCGGTCGATGCGGCTGGAGATGTACTGGGACCAATCGGACAAGCCGGCCGTCTCGGCGCCCCTGGGGGATTTCTTTGGGGTCGGGCTCGGGCGGACCGCGCGTTTCCACAACGCCCTCTTTGCCGACCCGGAAGGCCGGTCATTCAATTGCTTTATCCCGATGCCGTTCCGGACGGGCGCCCGGATCAGGCTGGTCAACGAATCGGGGCAAACGATGGGGAACGTCTTTTTTGACGTGGACTACGAGCTCACCGACCGTTGGGACCCCGACAATTTGTATTTCCACGCCTGGTGGCATCGCGACACCGCTACCGCTTTGGCTTCCGACTTCGAGCTGCTGCCCACTGTGCAGGGTCGCGGCCGCTTCCTGGGCGTGAACATCGGCGTCACTGCCAACGCCGCGTATGGCGACCTGTGGTGGGGCGAGGGTGAAGTTAAGATGTACCTGGACGGCGATACCCAATATCCAACGCTGGCGGGCACCGGAACGGAAGACTATATTGGCACCGGCTGGGGCCAAAACGAATTTTTTAACGACTACACCGGTTGCCTGGTCGCGGATACCGGTCATCGACAATGGGCCTTCTACCGGTACCACCTGGCCGACCCCATCTTTTTTCAAACCAGCTGCCGGGCGACCATCCAGCAGATGGGCGGCGGTCCTTCACGCAAGGTGCACGCCCTCCAGGCGGCGCACGTGCCACTCACCATCACCCACGCCTATGGCGGCGCCGATGGCTGGACGAACTTCTACCGGTCGGACGACGTATCGGCTACCGTATATTTTTACCTGGACAAGCCCGTGGAGGCGCTGCCGCCGTTACAAGCAGCGGCCGTGCGGACCGCGGGGTTGTCTGCTCAATAACGTCCTATGCGCCTGTCGAGAAAACGATTTTTACACGATGTGGGGGTTACCCTCGCGGGGGTTGCCGTGCTACCGCAGGGTGCCGCCCGGAAGGGCCGCACCGGTCTGCAGCTCTACTCCGTCCGCGACGAAATGAACCGCGATGCGCCCGGTACGCTGCTACAACTCGCCAACATGGGCTATCGCCGGCTGGAGCACGCGGGCTATTGGAAGCGTAAATTCTATGGCCGTACCGCAAAAGAATTCCGCGATCTGCTCGACGGCCTTGGCCTGACGCTGCTCAGCGGCCATGTGTTCATAGGTCCGGAACACTGGCAGGACGGTCACTTCACGGACGAATGGCGCTATACTGTGGAGGACGCGGCCGCCGCGGGGCAGCATTACCTCGTTACGCCTTCCATCGCCGACGATTGGCGGAAGGACTATGACGCCCTGGTCCGGCACCTGGACGTGTTCAACCAGTGCGGCGCGTATTGTAAAAAATGGGGCCTCACCTTCGGCTACCACAACCATAGTATGGAATTCAACAACCGGCTCGACAACATGACAGTCTACGACATCATCCTGCAAAAGACAGATCCATCCCTCGTGGCGCAACAGATGGACATTGGGAATATGTATGCGGCGGGGCAGGATCCCAGGGATATCCTGAAAAAGTATCCCGGACGCTACCCCCTTTTGCACGTCCGGGACGTGATCAAAAGCCCCGGCGCGGGCGAACGGAATACGGGATACGACAGCACCGTGCTCGGCGAGGGTATTATGCCCGTCAAAGCGATCCTGTCCAAGGCGCTGGCCATGGGCGGGACCACGGACTTCATCATCGAGCAGGAGTCGTTCCAGGATCGCCCGGAACTGACCTGTGCCCGGGCGGACCTTAGCTTTATGAATAGGCTTGGATTCCTGATTGCCATGTTACTGTTCCTGGTAACAGGCGCCGGTGCGCAGGACATCGTCCAACGCAACCTCCTCCACCGGTATTCCCTGGATAAACTCCAATCCGTCCTGATCCGCCACGACCAATGGCATCCCTTTCCGCGCACGGCCGCCGAATGGGCGGAGCGGGTTCCCGACTCGATCCGCCGGTGGGTCGTCGAAGAAGGAGAAAAACACCTCCGCGATACCTTCGCACCCATCCCTGCCACGCTCTACCTCGATTTCCAGCGGACCGGCAACCGGACGCGCTTCGAGGACGTGAGCTTTAACAAACGAGCGCAACTTTTTTCACTGGTGCTGGCCGAAGCCATGGAGCAAAAGGGCCGTTTTACGGATGAAATCATGGATGGCCTGTGGTCGATATGCGAGGAGACCTTTTGGGGCGATCCTGCGCACTACTACCTCCAAAAGGCCGGCATCGGGTTGCCGGACGTCGAAGACCCTTCCGTGGACATCTTCTCCAGCGAGACAGCCGAAATACTCGCCCTCACGGACTACCTTATCGGTCCGGAGCTGGAGAAGATATCCCCGTTGCTCCGCCGCCGGATCTACTACGAGGTCAACCGCCGGGTGCTGGCGCCGCTGGAGCGCGACAGCGTGGCGTACAGCTACCTGGGCGCAGGCCACGCGGACGCGCCCGTCAACAACTGGAACGCCTGGGTGATCAGTAACTGGATGATCAGCCTGTTGCTGCTGGAGCACGACGATAACCGCCGCGCCAAAGAGCTCCAGCACGGGATGGACCTGCTGGATAACTACATCAACGGTCTTGGGGAAGACGGCGCGGTGGATGAAGGCCCCAGCTACTGGTTTGGCGGCGCGGGGCGGCTGTTCGACGCGCTTACGCTGCTCAGCAACGCCACCCATGGCGAGGTTTCGGTCTATGACGCGCCGGTCATCCGTCGCGTTGGCGAGTATATCGAAAAAGTCCACATCGCCGGCGACTACTTCGTCAATATCGCCGACGCCTCTCCTACCATCAGCGCCGACGGGCTGCTTATCTATCGCGTCGGCCGCGATCTGAAAGACGACAACCTCGAGCGATTCGGCGCCTGGGTATATCACCATATCGACGACCATAAATTCTATTCCAAAGACTGGTCCAAGCCCCGCGTCGTGTGGAACCTGCTTGCCCTGACCGATTGTCAGCGGCTCGATCCGCCGTTGCCCGCCGTTGGCGACGTCTGGATGGGTAATTACCAATTGCTCACCGTTCGCGCGAGCCCGTCCGCGGACGGAGTGCCGGGCTTGTTCCTGGCTACCCACGCGGGGCACAACGGCGAAAGCCATAACCACAACGACGTAGGGGACGTCATGGTCTATTCAGAGGGTCAGCCGGTGATCATCGACGTGGGTTTCGGGACTTATAACCAAAAGACCTTTTCCAAGGACCGTTACGACCTCTGGTACCTCAACTCGGCGCACCACAACGTCCCGCTGGTGAACGGGTACCAGCAACCGGCGGGCCGGCGCTATACCGCGACGGACGTGCGCTTCAACGGCTCTGCCGATAAGCCTGCGCTGCAAATGGATATCGCCCGCGCCTATCCCGGCGACGCCGGGATACGGTCCTGGAACCGGACGGTATCGCTCGACAAGAAAAGCCTTACGGTTTCCATACACGACGACTTTGCGTTGTCCGGCCGCAAGGGTCCGCTGACGCAGACGTTCATGACGGTCTGCGCCGTCGACCTGGACAAGCCGGGAAAGATCGTCTTTACCATACCGGGCCACCGTTCGGTCGTCCTTGAATACGACACCTCGGCCTGGTCCGTGAGCAAGGAAACGATGGAAACCAGCCAGCCGGATGAAAAGCGTATCGCCGACAACTGGTCCAACCGCCCCATTTACCGGTTGCTGCTGACGAACAGGGGGAGCGGTACAACCGGTCGTTTTATTTATACCATCAAACAGCAATGATGATTTACCGGGCCTTCTTTCTCGTTTTTCTAGTGGCCGCCTTGGGCGCCCAGGCGCAGGATACAACCTGGATATCGCCCCCCACCGGGGCGGGTCCCGGATACGAGGGACAACCGGCCTACTTCGACCGCACGCATTTCAGCAAGGTTTTTGGCCATGACAAATATTACAGGGTGTATCTGCCGGAAGGGTACGACCATGGCAGGCGCCGTTACCCCGTCATCTATTTTTTCCACGGTTGGGGCGGCCGCCACTATATGGACGACAACGCCAAACTGGACTATGTAGCGCTCAAGGGCGTCGTCGACAAATACCAGGTGATCCTGGTGATGTGGGACGGCAATATCGACCTCTCCGAACGACGGCCCTATAATGTGGGCAACCACGAGGACGTGAAGTTCAGCGTACAGATGAAGGACTATTTTCCCGAGCTCTCCGGCTATGTGGATAGCGCTTACCGTACGCTTGCCGATCGCGGGCACCGCGGTGTCATCGGTTTTAGCATGGGTGGCTTTATGTCGTTGTTCCTCTCGGGGAAGTATCCGGATAAGGTATGCGCTGTCGCCAGCTTCGCGGGCAGCCCCGAGTTTTTTGTCGGTTACCCGGACAACCAAACCCTGTACCCGGTGCGGTATACCTTTGCCAACCTGCGCCAGGTCGACACGCGCATCCGGAACGGGAACTCCGATATCCTCTACGGGCTTAACCGGGAGGTACACGCGGGGGCGCTTTGGGACGAACAGGCCCCCGTGACGTACCGCGAGTTCGACGGCGGTCATATGATCGACCGGCCGGGGGAAACGGCCGCCTTCGATACGGCGGTCGCCTTTATCACCCATGCCTTCAAACGGTCCCCCGCGCCGCCGCCCACGGGATGGTCGCACTACGACCCTTACCCGTGTTTCGACGTGTGGGGTTATTCTGTTTGTAGCGATAAACATGAGCCGGGGTTCCAAATGCTCCGCAACGTCGACAAATCGGGCTTCGGATATGCCACCTATCGCTGGCTGCCACGCGGGCCGGCGATCGAAGGCGTACACGCGACGGTCACGACCGCGGCGGGGTACAAACCGGGCGCCTCCTACCAGGTCTCCGCCTACGGGGAGGGCCGCGTCACGGAGCAGAGCGTCACAGCGGACGCGCACGGCCGTCTTACCCTCACCCTCGACGGCGACGCCGAGGTGGGTATATCCACCGATAAAGATCCCGCTGAATGGGTCTACCTCGACTTCAGCGCCCTCGAGCACGACGGCCGCAATGCCGTCACCGGCGGCTTTCTACTGCCCGGCCCGGGCAACCGCCTGGACCTCCGGCTGTTTAACCGCGGCGGGTGGAAGGCCGCTTCCGGTCACGTGCGTGTCGACATCCGCACTGCGGATACGTCCGTACACTGGATCGATACGACCGTGGAAGCCGACGTCACGCCGGGAGACCGGTTGCTGGACCTGCCGCCCTTCCTGGTCGCCTGTTACAAAACGCCGCCGCCCCACGGGGAGCCCGCGGATATCCGTTTCCATATTACTATCCATGCCGGAAGCCGCGCCACCCGGGATGAATTCACCGTGCCGGTTTTCTTCGACGCGCCCACATTCGACAGCATACGGGTCGACGACGGGCGGCGCGTCCGAGACAGTAGCTACGGTACGGGGAACAATAACGGTCTGGTGGATGCGGGCGAAAGGATCATGCTCTACCAGGGACGCCACCGCCTGCGGTTGTACACGCGCGATCCCTACGTCATCACCGAGGATGAGCGGCTGGCGGACGAGGACCTGCCCGCGCGATGGCCGGACGGTTTTACCCTCAGCTCCGTCGTACACGTATCCCCGAATTGCCCGGACGGGCATAAGATCGTGTTCCTCGCGAACTATGAGACGAAAACCTTCAACCCGATCTTCAGGGACGTTACCTGGGGGCGTGCCACCGTTACGGTGCACCACACGGCGGGGACGCCTGTCCCGGCGAGCAACCCACTGTCAGGCGGCCGTCCGGCCTCCGCGGAGGACCCGCTGGCTGGCGGCCGCAAAGTGCTCATGGACGACTTCTTTGGCGTCAACGTCGGGAACTGCACCGCCGATCCGCGGGAAATCGCCCACGTGGCGGGGTGGATCAGGGATTATTCTAACTGGCCGTGGCTCCAGCCGGAGAAGGGCCAATACAGGTTCACCGACGCCCTTGGCCGGATGAACTACGATGCTTACTACCGCTCCCTGGATTCCCAGCACATAAAGTCGCTGTTCGTCGTGCAGCAAACCCCTAAATGGGTTAGCGGGTCGCCGGTCGCCTTTGCGCCCGCCGCGGGACAGGATGGCCTCCACCCCGAACAATACACCGACGCGGCGAGCTTCTTCTACCAATTGACTGCCCGGTACGGCAGCAGGAAGACGGGGAACGCCCTGACCCGGGACAAGGTCACCGGTCTGAACCTCATGAACGCCATCGAAGTCTACAACGAACCCGACGGCGGATGGGGCCAGTATATGAGCCTCGCGCAATACGCCGCGCTGCTCAACGCCGCCTATGACGGAAACGGACACACGATGAAGGGCGCCTATGGCATCAAGACCGCCGACCCCGACATGGTCGTATCGATCGGCGGCCTGGCCAATAACCTGCACTCCTTACAAAAAATCGTCGCCTATGCCGGCCGTGCGCCGTTCGACGTGATCAACGCGCACTACTATACCTTTCAGCAGGTACGGGAGGACCTGCGGGTATCGGTGGCCCCGGAGTGGAGCAGCCTCGTCCCCGACATGCGCGAGATGTATGAATGGGCGCGCGACCACACGCCAGGCAAGCCGCTCTGGCTGACGGAGATCGGCTGGGATACCAAGGACCATAGTCCCGAGTACGTCTCCGAACAGGACGCGGCCAATTACCTGATCCGGAGCTACCTGCTCGCCCTTGGGGTGGGCGTCGAAAAGGTATTCTGGTTTATCTGGAGCGACATCGACGACACCGAAAAACCGATCGTGTTCACCTCCAGCGGGCTTTTTGAAAACGCCGCCGCGAAGTATAAACCCAAACTTACGTATTGGTATAACCGGAGCTTCAAACAGTGGCTCACCGGGTATTATTATGACGCCAACCGGTCGTTTGCCGGGGGCGATTCCACCGTGTACGATTATCGGTTCGTCACCCAGGACGGGAAAAAAAGGATGGCGGTTTTGTGGTATTGTCCCCCATTCCAATACTATTTCCGGCCGACCGAAGGGTATCCCGGATCGGTGGTCTATGACTTCGCGCTGCCGGACACCACCTGGCGCGTCACGCGGGTGGTGCGACCGTCGTCGGGCACCGCCGACGGGATTATGCAACCGTATCACGAGACGCACGATGGTATCCGGATAACGCTGGAAGCCACCCCCATCTTTATCGAAATAGAACACCCATGAGATATGTTTGCCTGTTTCTATTGATCACGTCGCGTTTGGCGGCCCAAACCGTCTCCCGGGTCGTTCAAAACGATAACGGCACCCATACCTTCGAGGTGGATGGCAAACCCTTTATCGCGCTGGCCGCGCAGTTGTGGAACAGCAGCGACTGGCCCTACATCCTCGACAAAGAATGGCCGCAATTGAAGGAACTGCATTGCAATACGCTCGAAGCGCCGGTCTACTGGCAGAACATTGAGCCGGAGCCGGGCAAGTTCCGTTTCGATGAGCTGGATTCGCTCCTGGAAGGCGCCCGCCGCAATGACCTGCGCCTGGTCCTGTTGTGGTTCGGGTCGTTTAAGAACGGCAGCAGCCAGTATGCACCCGAGTGGGTGCTGTCGAATCCTGCGGCCTATCCCCGCATGCGTAACGCTGCCGGTGAAGAGATCCAGGTCCTGTCCACGGTGTCCGCCGCCAACCGCGCCGCCGACAAAAACGCTTTTGCGGCCCTGATGCGCCGGCTAAAGGAGACCGATGGGCGGCAACATACCGTAATCCTCGTCCAGGTCGAAAACGAATCCGGTTCATTGGGGACGGACAGGGACTACTCGCCCGCCGCCAATGCACTTTTCCATCAGCCGGTGCCGGCCGACCTCGTACAACAACACGGCCACCCCGCGGGGACCTGGGATGAGGTTTTTGGCACGCAGGCGGCCGAGACCTTCAGCGCCTACGAGCTGGCCTCGTACGTGGAGGAAGTCGCCGCCGCGGGTCGGAGCCAGTACGATGTCACGATGTACACAAATGCCTGGCAACGCGAATACCGTTTCCGGCGGCCCGGAGCCGATTTCCCATCCGGCGGCCCGGTATCGACCATGATCCCAATCTGGAAGAGGATGGCGCCATCGCTGGCGTTCCTATCCCCCGATCTATACGAGCCCAGTGCGTATGTGTTTGAGGACTTTTGCCGACAGTACGCCATCCGGGGGAATGCTTTTTATCTGCCCGAAATGGGCAAAGGTATCGAATACGCGCGCGAGCAGTTCTACGCGTTGGGGCGATTTGACGCGATGGGTGTGGGTACCTATGGGGTCGATCCGTTTGGTGTCGATCCCACCGACCAGCGTGTCAAAGACCACCTCGACCTCAAATTCGCCAGCATTGCGGACAACTACCGGCTGTTGCGCGGCGTCACGGGTGAAATCGCGACCCTGCAAGCGACCGGTGCTCTCCGCGCCGTGGGGGAAGAACCAGGCGTGCGCGAGCAACTGCTGACGCTAGGCGATTACGACATCCTATGCTCTTTTGGCTTTCCCACCTATCGGACGGTGTCGGGTACCGGCCGGGCGCTGGTCGGGCAACTGGGCCCGGACGAGTTCCTGGTAGCCGGCTTTGACACGAGGTTCGAGTTCCGCCCTCGGTACGGTAGCGGCTTCGCCTCCGCGGAATACCTGGTGATCGAGGAGGGGTCCTACGACAACCAGGGCGCCTGGGTGCGGAAACGGATCTGGAACGGCGACGAAGCTTACCATTCGACGCTCACGCCCGACGGGGCGATCCTCCGCATACGGTTGCGCCGCGTGGCGAAAGCTTATTCCGGACCGGCAAAACAAAACTTTGAGTAAGCTATTCCTGCTGCTGTCCATTCTCGGCCGGCCGTACGCGGGCCCCGGTGATTCCGTCGTGCTCACCCTTACGCTGGCGCATCCTGTAACCCGATACATACTGGTCCCGGCCCCCCTGAAATACAACAAGGCCTTTGCCTGGAGCTTCACGCTCGACGATGGCCTGGCTTCCGCGTACCTCGTGGCTTTCCCCTTCCTGAGCGGCGGTCAGGTGTCACCTTCCTACATCGATCGCTGGGGCAAGGACCAAGGCGGCGACGGCCGGTGGTATCCCGGCTTGTATTACACCGATGGCTGCGGGAACCGCATCCCTTTCACGGCTGCGCTGGCGATCAACGGCCACAGCATCGTGGATAGCGTCACGGGCCGCGATGGGAACCTGTCCTGGCAGCAGTTAAGAACGATGGTGGCCGCGGGATGGGACGTTTTCAATCACGGCTACACCCATGCGACCGGGCGCGGGGTACATGCAACGTACGAGGTGTACGCGAACGATACCGCGGTGGAACGCCACCTCGGCTACCACGTCACCCAATTCGTCATACCCGGCGGCAAGGACGACAGCATCAGCCGGGAGCCTTATGTCGAAGCCGCCAGACGAGAGGGTCTCCAGGCGGTGCATTGCGGGTGCTTTCCGCAGGATGGGCGGCTGGACGGGGCGTCTTTCCTTACGGGTCGCCAGTTCGTACGCAGCGCGGATTTCGATACGCGCGCCGTTTTTTCGGACCTGACGGCGCGCCTCGCCTCCGGGCAACAAGCCTGGATCAATGTGTTCACCCATGCGGTTGGGAACGACGACCTATGGGGAATCAGTCTCCGGTTCCCCGATCTCAAGGCCCTCTTTGATACGCTCGAGACCCGCTATGGCGCCGGCGGCCAGGACAACGCATGGGTAGCGTCGTACCAGGAGGTACAGGAATACCGTATGCTCCTCCGCCGGCTAGGTTATACCATCCGTATCTCGGGATCGTGCGTCCTATTGACGTGCGCGCGGCCACCGGCCGGTCTCCGGCACAAAGCCATGACCTTTCTTTGGACGGCGCCCTCGCCGGTCGTGGGGGTGGCTTGCCAGGGGTGCGCGGTGGAAAGCTTCTCGAAGAGGGGGGGTACGCAGGTGATCAATGTAATTTTATGACTGATTCAGGACTTACACGGAGATAGGGATCCAAATATCGGGACTGCGCGAAGGGGGGTTGTGTTTCATGTTTGTCCTTTTATGTTTTTACCGTATCTTATACAACCCTCACAACATCGCTAGCATATGGAAAAACGAGCCGCATTAACACTATTGCGCACCTCCCTCAATGACCCAAAAGCTGAATTTAGAGAAGATCAGTGGGAAGCCATTGATCTATTGGTCAATCAACATAGAAAATTAATGGTTGTCCAGAGGACGGGCTGGGGAAAAAGCGCGGTATATTTCATCAGCACCCGCATCTTAAGAGACCAGGGCTATGGACTCTCCATTATTATTTCCCCTTTGCTTGCTTTAATGCGGAATCAAATCGTATCGGCACAGCGGCTTGGCATAAATGCAGTAACGATAAATTCTACAAATAAAGAAGAATGGGAATCGGTAAAAAGGGAAATACTGGATGATAAAGTAGATGCCCTGCTGATTTCCCCTGAAAGATTGGCAAACGAAGATTTTATGGAAGAACTTCTAATGCCAATAGCGGAAAGGGTCGGCCTGCTTGTCGTAGACGAGGCTCATTGTATTTCAGACTGGGGACATGATTTCAGAACGGACTACAGGAGGATTGTCAATATCCTTCGGTTTATGCCTAATGGCATACCGATTCTGGCAACGACTGCCACCGCCAATAACAGGGTCATTGAGGATATTATCGCCCAACTCGGTGATATTGATATTCTTCGTGGGACCCTGGTTAGGGAAAGCCTGGCATTACAAAACATTATACTTGGAGACCAGGCTGCCCGATTGGCTTGGTTAAAGGAGAATGTTCCTCTTCTTCCGGGAAGCGGCATAATTTATACGCTCACCATACGGGATGCGGACCAGGTAGCGAGATTTCTTAAAAATAATGGCATTAATGCAGAAGCCTATCATTCAGGTATAGATGGACAAGATGGCTCGGAAGGCAGAAGGGTACAATTAGAGGATGCTTTACACAACAATAGAATAAAAGCCTTGGTGGCGACTTCGGCACTCGGTATGGGATATGATAAACCGGATCTTGGATTTGTTGTCCACTATCAGGCTCCGGGCTCCCTTATCGCCTATTATCAACAAGTAGGACGGGCTGGAAGGGCTATAGATAGCGCATTTGGTATATTACTTTCAGGAAAAGAAGACAAGGAGATATTGGAATATTTCATAGATTCCGCTTTCCCTTCCGAAAATTGGGTAAACCAGATACTCGAAGCGCTCGGCCGGTCTGACGATGGACTGACGTCGATAGAGATGGAGAGTATCCTAAATCTGACTCGGGGACAAATAGAAAAGGTTCTCAAATATCTGAGTGTAGAGAATCCTTCCCCTATAATAAAATCTGGTTCAAAATGGATCAGAATCCCCGTTGCTTATCTGCTGGACAAGGAAAAAATCGCTCGTTTGTCCGCGCAAAAGAGAAGCGAATTAGCTGAGGTTCAAAAGTATATATCCAACGGGAGCTGCTTGATGCAGTATTTACGTGCGTCTCTGGATGATCCCGAAAACGGTCGATGCGGGAAATGTGCATGGTGCTTGGGAAAACCGCTATTTTCATTGGAGCCAACCATTAAAAACATTTCAGAGGCGCAAGCGTTTTTGAAGCACTTGGAGTTTGATATAGAACCACGCAAAAAGATTCCGAGGAATGCCTTGCCTACATATGGCTGGTCAGGCAATATCAAGGAAATCTATCGAGCAGCACAGGGAAAAATACTATCAAAATGGGAGGATGCTGGCTGGGGAAGGCTGGTGGCGGAAGGAAAACATAAGGGAAGATTCAGTGCCGAACTGGTGAACGCCGTTGCGGAGATGCTGAAAAAGTGGGCGCCTGATCCATATCCAACGTGGATTACTTGTGTCCCTTCTTTACGACATCCCGACCTGGTGCCAAAGTTTGCCCAAGAGCTCTCCGAGCGACTAGAGCTGCCGTTTTATCCTGTAGTTGCAAAAATAATTGAAACCGGGGCTCAAAAAACTCAGCAAAATAGCTACTTTCAATGCAGAAACCTGGATGGTGCATTTAGCATTCGCGGGAATGTCCCTTCGGATTCGGTTTTCCTGGTTGATGATGCGATAGACTCCGGTTGGACATTGACCATTGTCGCATACTTATTGCGCTTATCGGGTAGCGGGCGGGTTTTCCCTGTTGCTCTTGCGTCAACCGGGCATAGTTAATAGAATTGTATGATGTCGGAAAGAACAAAAGCAATCTTATTATTTACTTCGTATTTGGGTAAGGAATCCGAGGGACAAAAGCCACTGTCCTTGACAGAATGGAATAGATTTGCCAGATGGCTGCAGACTAAGAATTTGAATCCAGAAGATTTGTTAGGCATCAGCGCCCGGCAACTTCTATCCGAATGGAACGACCAGTATATATCCCCATCCAGGTTAATAGGTCTTTTAGAACGAAAAGCCGCATTAGCTATTGCACTTGATAAATGGACCCGTGCGGGCGTTTGGATTTTGAATAGAGGGGATATTGCCTTTCCTAAGAGGATTAGGGAAAAATTAAAGCATTTAGCGCCCAATATCTTATTTGGAATTGGTGATCCGCAATTACTAAATAAGCGTTATGTGGCGGTAATCGGATCTCGAAACGCAGAAGAGGCCGATTTGACATTGGCCTATAAATTAGGTAAGGATGCATTTTCCCAAAATATGGGAATAGTTTCCGGAGCCGCCAAAGGCGTCGACGTGTCTGCCATGCTGGGCGCCCTTGAAAACAGCGGATTTTGTGTGGGAATTGTTTCGGATTCGCTCATTAAAAAATCTTCCGGCAAGGAATTTAGAGACCACATCGTGCAGAAGAGGCTTGTACTTGTTTCACCCTTTAGCCCCGAAGCAGGCTTCAATGCCGGTAATGCCATGGGGCGAAATAAGCTTGTCTATGCAATGTCTGAACTGGCTATCGTGGTAAAATCGGATGTTACAGGTGGCACATGGGAAGGTGCGAAAGAGAATCTGAAAAACGGTTGGGTCCCGCTTTGGATTTGCCGTTCGCCCGAAAAAGGGAACCAGGATCTCGTTAAGTTAGGCGGCAGCTGGCTGCCGGAATATGATCAATTTGACGAAAAAAAACTGCTTAACAAACCAGGGCATCAGGAGGACTATACACTTTTTTCACCTCCAAGAGAAACACTCTCAGAGCCTCTAAAACTGACGCGCAGTAATATGGACTTTTTCTCTTTCTTTATATTAAAATGGTTTAGCATATTCAAAAATACAGCGGTTGAAAAGACGGAGATTGAAAAAGCGCTTCAGTTGACGTCAAAGCAAGTGGATGCATGGCTGGAACTGGCCTTAGAGTTGGAAGCAGTCGCAAGAAAAGAAATTCCCGACCATCAGCTTTGGTATTTGCGAAAAAGGGTCGAAGTGATTGAATGATTTTTTCCGCTACATAACCTGGAAGATCTGGATGTTATTACCGCAGGTATCGTCAAAAACGGCAATCTTCGCCGTCCCCATTACCGTCGGGGCTATCGGGAACACGACGCCGGCTGAACGAAGACGTTCATATTCCGCATCGACGTCGTCGGCAAAAAAAGCCGTCAGCGGAATACCCGCCTTATAGAGCGACTCCTGCCAGGCCACCGCCGGCGGAAATCCCAATGGTTCCAGCACCACCTCCACTCCATCCGGCTCATCCGCCGATACAACCGTCAACCAGCGATGATCCCCCATCGGGATCTCCGTCTTCCTGACAAAACCCAGTTTTTCCGTATAGAAACGAAGCGCCTGTTCCTGGTCCTTCACCAATACGCTGACCAATCTTACTTTCATAATCGATATTTCGGGTAAAGATACCTGTAGCCGGTTATCGGATATTGCGCATCTGCCGGTATGCCGCGGGAGCTTTCCCCGTCATGCGCCGGAAGAGAAGGGTAAATGACGGGACACTGGAAAACCCGACGCGGGCGCACACCACTTTCACCTCCACGCCCTCATCCAGCAACCCCTTGGCCAGCTGGATCCGCCGTTCGGTGAGATACCGGTAGGGCGTCCTTCCGTAACACCGGCTGAACTGCCGGATGAAATGAAACTTCGACACAAAGACCTCCCGCGCGATCACATCGAGATTCACCCCGTCGCAGCACCGCTCGTCGATCATGCGCCTCGCCATGCGGCATCGCTCCAGGACCGCGGCGCAGGGAAGGTGCTCGCGCGCAATCCGCAGTACTTCCTGTTGATAAAAGGTCATTCTGTAAATTACAATTTTAGCGCTATACTTGTCTATGCGCGTGCAAACCCTTCCAGCGCCCCGCGGCCGCCTACGCCGGCAAGGTTGAACGCAACAATTTCCCGTTTCACCGATTCGGGCACTTCCATGTGCCCGCGAGGCGATAATTTCATCCAAACAAGCAATAAAGATTCATATGCATAAAACCAACAGGCGTCGCTTTCTTTCCACGATCGCCGGCACGGGCGCTTTTGTGATGGCAAAACCCTTTTGGTCCTGGGCGGGCCCGGAGATCGACCCGAGGGTGGCGGCTATCGTTGCCGGGACGATCGGTATCGATACCCACAACCACATCGACGTTCCCCTCGACAGTGAAGAGCTACCCGGCCCGGACGCAGACCTGGCGGGTGAATTGAAAAAATCGGGGTTATCCGCCATATGCATGACCTTTGCCACGGATTACAAACGGAACGTACAGCCGGGTGAGGCGTACCAGCGTTTCCTCAACGGTCTTTCGGCTATGGATACCCTGCTTCAACGCAATAACATGAAGCGGTCCCTGAACCTGGCGGATCTGCGGTCCGCGCACAAAGACAAACGCCCGACCGTCATTCAATCGGTGGAAGGCAGTCACTTCCTGGAAGGGAAGCTCGACCGCGTCGGGGCTGCGTACAGCCGGGGGCTACGTCACCTGGGGCTACTCCACGACAGCGATGCGTCCGTTCCCCTTGGGGACGTGTACACCCATCCGCCGGCATTTGGCGGACTCACCCCTTTCGGGGCCGATGTCATAAGGGAATGCAACCGGCTCGGCATCCTGGTCGACCTTGCCCATGCCAGCAACGACACGATCGATGCCGCGCTCAAGATCGCCGCGCACCCGGTCCTCATTTCCCACACCGGGCTCGATACCCGGCTTGGGAAGAATCCGGACATGGCCCGCATGATGCGCCCACGGCTTATCAGTAAGGAGCAAGCCAAAATCGTAGCGGACGCGGGCGGCGTTATCGGCGTCTGGACGCACCTCGCCGATTCGCCGCTGGAGTTCGCCCAAAATATCCGGGCAATGGTCGAGGTCACCGGGGTGGACCATGTCGCCATCGGCACGGATACGAAGCTTACGCCGGCGTATCGGTCGCCCCAAAGCAACCCCGGGGGACCCGGCGGGCGTGGTGGATCGAGGCCCGGCGAACGCACCAATACGGCATGGACCGATCAGCAGGCCGGCTTTTACTACGTGGTAGTCGACGCTCTGTTAAGAAACGGGTTTTCGGAAGAAGAAATAGGAAAGATCGGCGGCGGCAACTACTGTCGTTTGTTCGGCGCCGCCACGAAGTTATAGTCGCGCGGCTTCCTGCGCCTTCAACCGGTCGATTTCCGCTTGCTGGGCTTTCAGTTGCGCCTGCATTTGCAGTAAAAGCGTCTGTTGCTCACCCAGCCGCTTATCCGCTTCCGCGGAGTAAAGGGTTAGCTCCTCCACTTTTTGGAGCAGTTTTGTTGTAAAACTACTCGGCTCCACCCCGTCATTTTGCATCTGATCCGCCGGGGCCACCCCCGGTAAATGGTGATACAACCGGATGGTGAATTTGAATCTATGATCGCCTGGCGGGCTTTATTGCCGGAGCCCTATCGCCTTTTCAATCTCCTCATCCGACAACCCTATCCCCACAACCTTCCCTTCCTTATCCAGCAGGATATTGGTTGGGATCGCCCCGAGGGCATAAAAAGCGCCCAGGTCCCCGTTCATGCCGCGGACGTCGATCAGCTGTGTCCAAGCCAGGTGGTCCTCGTGGATGGCTTGTTTCCATTTTTTGGCATCGGCGTCCCAGGATACACCGACCATCGCCAGGGTTGCGCCGTCAATCTTATTATGCAGGGCCACAAGGGCGGGGGATTTCTGTCTGCAGGGACCGCACCAGGATGCCCAGAAGTCGATCAGGACATACTTTCCCCTGAAGCTTTGCGTATGTACTATAGCGCCCAGCGAGTCGGGTAAGCTTACGTCGTGAAAAGGCGTACCGATGAAGGGATGTTCGGACCGCTCGCGGTGACGGAGCAGTTGGTTGACCGTTGAGGCGACATAGGTCGATCCGAAAACGGGGTCGATCTTGCCGGCCAGTGTCTTTAGCTGGGAATAGCTCAGGCCCGTCGCCTGACCGATGAGGTAGGGGCCGGCGATGTTGTGGGGGGGCTCTTCCAGGAAACGCAGCAGGTGGGCGTAGTACTGGTCATTAAACGAGTCTTCGCCAACACCGGAGGCCTTCAGGCTATCGAGCCAGTGCTCGAAAGCCCTTTTCCGGGTCTCGGTCGGCGAGCCCTCGACGCTGGTTATGACGAGATGATTGAGGGTATCCAGCTGTTTGTCCCGCCCTTCAAACGTCGTCATATTTGTCGTGCAGGTCAACGAAACCGTATGGCCGTCGATAAAGAAGTCCTGTATCAGCGACTCCTGGTCCAGGTGCAACCGCGCCAGGGCGGGCTTTTTGACCGTCCCTTTAAAGCTGAACTTCCCATCCGTTATGTCCGAGGATAAGCTGTCCCGCTGTCTGTAATTGTTGTCGAAAAAGAGGTGGATTTTCCCGTGATAGGTTCCGGTGATGACGCCCTTTACCTCGTAGGAGGTCTCCTGGGCGATAGTGGATTCGGCGGTTGTGAGGGCAAGGATGAAAAAGACCGTTCTGGTGGCCAACATTGGCTAAAGGTTTTGTATGGAACGTATAAAGGCCTCAAAAAGTGTCCTTTAGCCCAGTGCCAAAAAATAAATTTGCGCAACCAATCTTTTGCATATACATTTGCAAACATATGGTTGCTCATAAAATGCGGCGTGACATCTTCCACGCGATTGCGGACCCGACGCGCAGGAACATACTTATCCTGTTGGCCGCG
>NZ_DATJIY010000239.1:0-30038 GCF_035492835.1 Dinghuibacter sp. | reverse complement strand
TTTTGCGAAACTCCGCAAAACGAGGGAAAAAGGGGCAAGGCGCCACGCTTCTTGCGCCCAGGGACCGTTTAGAAGTTGCCTTTATTGACATCCCACCAAACGCGGGTACCCCCGTTGTCCGCACCGCCCAGTGACTGGACGGCGGCGGCGACGGCGGCGCCGTTGGTGGTGTATTCGTTTTGGGGGTAGGCCAGACGGCGGATCTGGGTCTGCGTGTCGATCGTGCCGTTGCTGTTGTTGTTGACGACGGTGAAGAGGTGAGGGTAGCCGGTGCGCCGGAATTCGGTCCAGGCTTCCTGGCCCTCGGGGAACATGGCGATCCACTTCTGGGTGATGATCCGCTCCAGTTTTTGCTCGTTGGTGGCGGCGGGATCCCAGGCGATGGTGATGGTTTCCACCGCGGGGGAGCTGTTGGCGGAGTTGGAGGGATCGGTATAGTCCGTCGGTACGCTGGTGGCGTCGGTGATGTATCCCCCGGGTGATACGCCCCATTGGTTCATGGAGGTCGTGATGCCGGTTTCGTAGTCGGTCTGCGCATCACCCGCGCCGGCGTACCCGCGGAGGGCGGCCTCGGCCTTGAGGAACCAGACCTCGGCGCCCGTCATCAGCAACATGGGCTGGGCGGTACCCACACAGGTGGTGGGGTTGAGGGTGGAATAGCCGGTATAGCCCGGTTTGGCGGTGATGTTGGAACCGATGCGGATGCCTACGTACTGGCCCGCGAAACGGGAATCGGTCGCCGGGGAGCAGTACTTGGGCAAGCGGGGGTCGTTATAGCCGCCCATGATCGATCCGACGGGAGCGCCCATCGAAATATCGGTCCAGCTGGTGGTGATGACGAAAAGAGGGTTGTGGTAACCGCCACCGGAGATACCGGCGTCGTCGGATGGTACGGATAGCAGACCACCCGGCGCCGCGAGGGCTTTTTCCGCCTGGGTCTGGGCCGTGGACGGCGCGATCTTGGTTAGGTGCATGGCAAGCCGGAGCCGCAACGAGTTGGCGAACTTCAGCCACTCGGTATAATCGCCGCCGTAGACGAGGTCGTAGGCCGCAAAGGGCTTTTTACCGGGGTTGGCCGCGATAAAGGTCTGGAGGTTGGCGGCGGCGGTATCGAGCTCACTAAAGAACTGCTGGTAGACGCTGTCCTGGCTGTCATACGGCGTCGAGATGACCGACAGACCCGCTTTGCTATAAGCGATGGGGCCATATTTGTCGGTTACCCGGTCGAATGTCTCGACTTTCAGGATGAGCGCGATCGCCCAGAGGTCGGGATTGTTCGTGGGCAATCCACCCTGGGCCATGTAATTGATCCCCCCCAGGATGATGGTATAGCCATCGCTGAATATCTGCTGGTTCCATCCGTCGACCAGGCTATAGGTCAGGTTGTTCAGGTTGCCGCGGAACGGGTCGGGCGACATCATATACCCGGAATAGCAGTCCGCATTCAGGTTCTGGTCGAGCTGATAGGCGTTTTCTTCGCCAAAAATGGCTGTCTGAAGGCTCGGGAAAACGGATGCGATCGGGAACTGGTCCGACTTCAAACCCTGGTTGTTGGTGTTGAAACCATCGAATTTTTTGGTACAGCCGGCCAGCCCCAGGAGCGCGGTAAGACCGAGTACACGATATTTATTGGATAAGTTCATGTCAAAACGATTTAGAAGGTGACGTTTAGGTTGACGCCAAGGTTGCGGGTAGCGGGCTGGTTGAAGACGTCTACGCCGGAAAGACCATTGCCCGTGGACATGGTCAGCTCGGGATCGTAGGGTGCCTTCTTATAGAAATACGCCAGGTTCCGGCCGGTGATGGACAACCGCAGGTTGTGCACGTAGTTGGACTTGAGCGGGAACGTATAGCCCAGCGCCGCTTCCCGCAGCCGTACCACGGAAGCGCTGTAGACATACTCGCCGCTGATGCCCGCGCGACCGCCGATGGCGGTGTACCAGGTCTGCGGATTGACGGTGGAGATAGCCTCGCCGTTGGGTCCGACCGCGTTGATCTTGACGGAGCCCGCGTCGCGCGCGTCTCCGGTCACCTTGGATACGCCATATTGATCCAACATGGCCTGCGTCATTGACAGCACCTGTCCGCCAAACTTCCCGTCGACCAGGAATTCCAGGGAGAAATTCTTATAGGTAAAGCTGTTGCTCCATCCCAGCTGGAACTTCGGGTTGGGGTTGCCGATGAAGTTGAACCCATTGTTGGTGAGGGGGGTGCCGGAAGAGCCGATCATGACCCTGCCCTGGGCGTCCTTCTGGACGGTGACCCCGTAGATATCGCCGAAAGACCCGCCTTTTACGATTTCGGATTGATAGCTGTTGTTGGCGTTGCCCGTGAGGATGAACGAATTGATACCGTCCTTCGAATCGAGGTCGATCACCTTGTTTTTGTTGGTGGAACCGTTGATGCTGGTGTTCCAGGTAAAGGAGTGGGCGCGGACCACGTCATACCCTAGCATAAACTCGATCCCCTCGTTCTGGATATTCCCCGCGTTGACATAGCCCTTGGCGTAGGTCGTGGTGAAAGAAGGCGCGACCTGTATGAATTGATTGAACGTATTGGATTTGTACCAGGTGAAATTGAAAGAAAGCCGGTTGTCCAGGAAGCGGAAGTCGGCGCCGAGCTCGGTGGACTTCGTCTTTTCGGGTTTTAGCGTCGGAAACGGCGCCGTCGTGTTGAGCGCCGTACCGCCGGGCGACAGGTTCGTCAGCGGCATGGTGGCATACTGCTGTACCGTGTTGCCGACCTGGGCGTAGGTGCCCCTTACCTTAAGGTAGTCGATAAAGCTGGGCATCTTGAGCAGCTGGCTCAGGATGAACGACAGGCCTGCCGAAGGATAGAAGTAGGAGTCGTTGGGCGTAAAGGCCAGGTTGGAGGACCAGTCGTTCCGGCCGGTCAGCGTCAGGTAGACCCATTCCTTGTAGGAGAAGTTCAGGTTGCCGAAGATCGATTGGATCTGGTTGTGGTTGTTCGGCAGCGTGATCGCGTTGCTCCCCGCGGTGGCGGTGGGCGACGTGACGAGGTTCTGGGTGAGGAAGATGTTGGGCAGGTATAAACCGGTACCGGAATAGTTGCCGGCCAGGTCGGGACCGACCGTCAATCCGACGGTGTTGGCGTCCGTGATGCTGGAGCCGACTAACCCGTCTATCTTGAAGCCGGAAAATGACGGGGTGTTGAAGCCCGCGATGATGTCCCCGTATTTCTGGGTGAGTGTCTGGTTGGTATTGAAGAACTGTCCGTTCGATTTGGAGAGGACGCCGATCGTTCCCGCGTACAAGTCCTGCTCGTAGATGTCGTTGGTGCGGTCAACGTTCCCGCGCGCCTGCAGGTACAACCAGGGCGCGAAGTCATAGCGTACGCTGGCGTTGATCAGAAGACGGTTGCGCTTGCCTTCGTTCGGGTTCTTATAGACGATCCACCAGGGGTTCTGCTGGACGTCTTCGTTGAACGGCCAGTTCTGGGTGGGTACGCCGGGGGTAGCCGAATCCGGTATGGCGTAGTTGGTCTTGTAGGGCGTCATGTCGAGCCCCCGGGGGAAGAGGTACAAACCGGTCAGCGGGTTGAAGTACAAGCCCAGACCGGGGGTGTTGTGGATTTCCTGGGTGATGTAGGAGGTGTTAACGTCGACCGTCAGCTTGTTATTGAGGAGGTGGGCCGTCTCCCGGAAGTTGAAGTTGTTGCGGTCCAGCTTGTTCATCGGCTCCACGCCCCGGGCGGTGGTGTTGGCGTAGGAAAAATACGTCTGCGCTACGTCCGAGCCCCCGGACAAGCTGATGGAATTGGTGAAGTTGTCCCCGGTCTGAAAAAAGTCTTTCAGGTTGTCGGAGGCGCCGCCGGACAATTTGGGTCCCCAGCTGGTGGTCGCACCGGCCTGGGTCTGGCCATATTCGTTCTGGAACTTCGGTTTGTAGGCGATCTTATCCATTGACGCTAAGGATGAGAACTGGATCTGCGTATGACCCGCGCGGCCTTTTTTGGTGGTGATGACGATCACGCCGTTGGCTGCCTGGCTACCGTAAAGGGCCGAAGCGGAAGCGCCTTTAAGCACCGTCATGCTTTCGATGTCGTCCGGGTTGAGGTTGGATATACCGTCGCCCTGATCTGTATTGGTCGACCCTCCATAGGTGCTGTTGGGGCCCCCGGTCGTATTTGTGCTGGACATCGCGATGTTGTTCCCGGTGTTGGAGATGGGGATCCCGTCGATGACATACAACGGCTGGTTGCCGCCCGCCGCCGAACGGCTGCCCCGCAGGATGACCTTGGCGGAGCCGCCGACCCCGGAAGCGCTGGGTGAAATGGTGACGCCCGCGACCTTGCCGTCCAGGGCGTCCATGAGGTTGTCGGTCCTGACCCGGGTTAGTTCCGCGCCGGATACCTGTTGGGTGGAATAGGTGACCGATTTTTCGGACTTCCGGACCCCGAGGGCCGTGACAACGACGTTGGAAAGGACCTTGGAATCGGGGGTGAGGGTGATGGTGAAGATCGCCATGGTCCCGTCCACGGTGATTTCCTTGGGGGTGTACCCGACTGAAGTTACTTCGAGCACCACGGTGCTTTCCGGAACGGTGAGGCTGAATTTGCCATCGGCGTCGGTGAGCACCGTGGTCTTTTTACCTTTTAGGTGAATGGTGGCCGCGGCCAGGGGCGTGTTGGTGCCCTCTTCGCGGACCGAACCCGTGATCTTGCGGGTGGTCTCCTGGGCGCGTGCGCCAAGGACAACACATAGCGCCAGCAAGCCCGTCAGAAGTTTGCTCATAAGAGTTGTGCTATTTAGGTGAGTATAATACCGGCCCCTTGAATTGGTTCAAGGGGACACAATCATTAATGATAGTGATGGCCTTTAGAAAAATGTAATCAGGAAATCTTACATTTTTTTCTCACACTAGAATAGTTTATTCGGAGCGCAAACTCTTGGAGGGGCTGAGCAGCCCGGCTTTGATACTTTGATAGCTGACGGTGGCCAGGGTGAGTACTATAGCACCTGCTCCGGCGCCGGTAAAGATCCACCAAGGCATGCCCGCACGGTAATCGTACCGGTGGAGCCACCGGCCCATCAGGTAATAGGCGAGCGGCGTGGCTACCAGGAGCGACAGCGCCACCAGGAACGCGAATTCCTTTGACAAAAGCTGCCATATAGCCAGCAGGGATGCCCCCAGGACCTTACGGATGCAGATCTCCTTGGTGCGCTGTTCCGCCACAAAAGACGCTAGCCCGAAGACGCCCAGCGCGCTGATAAAGATGGCCAGCAGGGCGAAGAGAAGAGCCAGGTCGCCCAGGCGCACCTCATCTCCGAACTTTTTGGCGTAGTCCTGGTCGGCGAATGAATAGCTGAAGGGGGCTCCGGGGTTGTATTTCTTGAAGACGGCTTCGATCCGCCGGAGGGCTTCACCGGTGCTCAGGAGGGGATTCAGGCGGATGTTGAGATAATTGCCGCCTTCATGGAGGATGTCATAGATCACGGGTGTGACAGCCGAATACGGGCTCAGCTGGATCATGTCCTTGACGACGCCGACGATCTTCAAAGGCCTGCCGTTCTGGTGGAGGAACTGACCCACCGGGTGCTGGAGCTTCATGTATTTCACAGCGGCTTCGTTCAGGATGACGGCGGAGCTGTCGGTCGGAAACGCTTTTGAAAAGTCGCGTCCTTCTTTGATCTGCCACCCGACGGTCTGCCCGAATTCGTGCCGGACCGCAACGTCATGGAAACCGTCGTTCTGACCCGGTTGTTTGCCCGGCCAGTCCCATCCGCCGGAGCCCGCCCATATGTCGGTGATGGGGCATTGAGACTCGGCCATGCCGATAGCGCCGCCGGATTGCAGGAGCTCGGTGTGGATGATGTTGTAGTTGGTGTATACTTCCGGGGTCGTCTCCTGGTACGATATCAGGCCCGACCGCTGATACCCGGCGGGGCGATCCTTGGCGTACCGGATTTCGCGGAAAACGATGATGGTGCCGTTGATCAAGAGGACCGAAATGGTGAACTGGAAAACGACCAGGATCTTTCGCGGCGAGGAAGCAAACCGGCCTACCTTGAAGGTGCCTTTGAGCACCTTGACGGGTTTGAAAGAGGACAGGAAGAGAGCGGGATAGCTACCGGCTATCACCCCGGTGAGCACGGTAAAGAGAAGACCCAGCAGCCAAAACCAGCCGTTATCCCAGGGCATCCCGAGGTGTTTGCCCGAAATGCCGTTGAAAAGGCCCATCGTCAGCTGGGACAGGACGATCGATAAAACAAACGATAGCAACGCGATCAGGATCGATTCGCTGAGGAACTGCTGGACCAGCTGCCCGCGCAGCGAACCCATGACCTTCCGGATACCGACTTCACGGGCCCGTTTTTCGCTGCGCGCGGTACTCAGGTTCATGAAATTGATACAGGCCAGCAGGAGCACGAAGACGCCGATGATACCGAACAACCAGACAAAGGTGATCTGGCCGCCGGTCGATATGCCATCCTTGAATTCGGAATAGAGGTGCCAGCGGTCCATCGGGAAGAGGAAGGTCGTTATGGTCAAAGCCTTGTCATCGGGCCTGTGCGCCTTCATGACCGCATTTTTGATCCGGGCGTTGACGGTCGCGAAGTCAGTGTTGTCCGCGATTTCCGCAATCGCCGCGCTACTGGTCCATCCCCAGTTGTCGAGCGCCGGTTTTATCCAGTCCCAGTGTGTAATAAAAAGTTGCCAGGGTGCTACAAAAGCCATCTCCTTATAGTCACAGTTGTCGGGAAGGTCCTGGTAAACGCCGGCCACCTTGAACATAAGCTCATTATTGTTGTCCATTTTGATCATCCGGCCGACCGGTTCAAGGTCGCCGAAGAGCTTGTCCGCGGTTGATTCGGACAGCAGGATGCTGTGTGGGTCGTTCAACCCCGACGTCGAGCCCCTGACCATTTTTAACGCCAGTATTTCGGCGACCACGGGCTCCATAAAACTGCCCGGTTCGGTAAACCTGTTTTCGCCGACCGCCAGTGTATGGCCGCCGCCGGGGAAGGTCATGTCGCCTATGCGTTTGAAGTTGTCGCCATAGTTGTTGCGCAGCTCGGCCACCAGTGGAATGGGCGTGGCGCCACCGGTGCCGGTTTCCCCGGCCTTGGTGTAGTTATTCATCACGAGCGCGGTGCGCGCATGGTTGGCATGGTAGGTGTTGGCTGAGAGCTCGTCCGTGATCCAGAGACCGATCAGGACGGCGACCGTCATCCCTACCGAAAGACCCGCGATATTGATCAGGCTGTATAACTTACCGCGACGGAGATTCCGTATGGCCACCTTGGCATAGCTGGAGAACATCAGCGCACCGCTGGGCGCCTTTGGCGGCGACACCTGGCGGACGGCTATCTGGCGTTCGATCCGCCGCCATATCTGGTCCGCCTTCCGCTGTGTCTCCGGGGTCGTGGGACGGTACTGGAAATACTCCAACATACGCACGGCTTCGCGCGCTAACCGGCGGTGTTCCTCGTTTTCGGCTATCCAGGCGTCCCATTGCCGGACGTGGCGATCGTCGCTGAGGTGATACCAGGCCAGAAAGCCGTCGTTCATCAAAAGCGATTCAACGGTGGTCAATTCCATGGCTATGCCCGCTTATGCGGTCGGAATAGGCGCATCAAAAGCGCTGCCAGAATATAACTGTATTATTATTAATTTCTTATGTGGGCTATTGGTGTCCGGATACGGGCGGTAGTGTCCGGTTGTGGTCGAAAAAGGGGAATTTTCCCGTTGTTCAGCCGCTTAAATCTTTGAAAATTTGATGATTGCTAACCATCAACATACTAATCGGGATGGCCTTAGGGTCGCCCCTTTTTTCTTATTACCAAATTTTTACCCGCAGGCTATCGGGTTGGTACATCTTATCGCCCGGTTTGACATCGAAGGCTTCGTAAAATTCGGGGACGTTGACGACGGGCCCGTTGGTGCGTTCTTTTTCGGGGGCATGGACATCGGTCATCACCTGGTTGGCCAGGGCCTCCTTCCGCATCTCGGCCATCCATCCATACGCGTAACCCAGGAAAAAACGCTGCAGGGGCGTATACCCGGCGATCTTTTCTCCCTTTTTGTAGGTCTCGGTTTTTTTGAAGGCGTCCAGACCGATCAGCATCCCGCCCAGGTCGGCGATGTTTTCGCCCTGTGTGGCGGACCCGTTGATGTGGAGGGTGTCCACGGGGTTGAATGCGTCGAACTGGCGGATGATCTTTTGGGCACGCTGGGCAAACTGGATGGAGTCCTGTGGCAGCCACCAGTTCGCGAGGTTTCCGGCGGCGTCGTACTGACGCCCCTGGTCGTCGAAACCGTGCGTCATTTCATGGCCGATCCAGTTGGCGCCCGCATAACCATAGACGAAGGCGTCGTCCAGTTCCTCGTCCCGCATGCCCGGTATGGTAAAACCGGCCGCGGTCATGACGATTTCGTTGTTAGAGGGATTGTAGTAGGCGTTGTAGGTCTGGGGCGTCATGTCCCACTCCGTCCGGTCGACGGGTTTGCCGAGCTTGTCGGCGTTGTAGTGGCGCCACCAGGCACGCGCCCGTTGCATGTTCAGCACGTAAGGTCCGCGGTCGATCGTCAGGGTGCTGAAGTCCTTCCATTTGTCAGGATAACCCACTTTTTTGGTGATCTTCGCGAGCTTGTCGTAGGCGCGTTGTTTGGTGGTGTCGCTCATCCAGGTCAGTTTTTGGATGCGATCGCGGAAGGCCGCTCGTACGTTTTCGATCAGGTCGCTATAGCGTTGCTTGGCCTTTTCGTTGAAATATTCCCTGACAAAAAGTTGTCCCAGGGCCTCGCCGATCGCTTCCTGCTCGGCGTCGATGACCCTTTTCCACCGTGGTTTTGGCTCGGTTACGCCGGAAAGGGAGCGGGTGTAGGTGAAATAGCGTCCGAAGGTCGCGCTGTCGAGATAGGGGGCGCTGCTTTGGATCAGGTGGAAGGTCAGGTAGTCCTTCCAGTCCTCCGCGGGCGTTTCTTTTAGTTGTTTGTTGAGCTCGGTAAAGAACTCGGGCTGGCCGACAATGACCGAGTCGATGTTTTTGATGCCCGTTTTTTCGAGGTAGACCGACCAGTGGAATGCCGGGGTTAATTGCTGCAGTTGGGCTATCGAGAGTTTGTGGTAATTCCTGTAGGGATCGCGGAGGTCGGCCAGCTTGCGGGATGCTTTGGCGAGGCGGGTTTCCAGGGCCATTACCTTGCCCGCCTTTTGCGCCGCTTGTGCATTGTCCGAGCCCAATTGCGTGAATGTCTCCTCAAGATAAGCCGTATAGGCCGTCCGGACGGCGACGGTCCGGGCGTCGGTGTTGAAGTAGTAATCACGGTTGGGCATGCCCAGACCGCCCTGGTAAAGCTGGTAAGCCATCTGGGCGCTGTTTTTGTCGTCCTGGCCGACCGCGTCTCCAAAGAGGGAACGTACGCCCGCCAGATGGAGGGCGGCTACAGCGGAGGTGATGTCGGTGAGGTTTTGTATGGCTTCCAGTTGCGGTTTTATCGGCTCGAGACCCTGCCGGTCAATGTCCGCGGTATCCATGCCGCTGTACCAGAAGTCGGCGATCTTTTGGGTGGTGCTGCCATTGGGCGCGGTTTGGTTCCCGGCGTCCTCGTTTACCTTTTTCAACCGGTCATAGATCTCTTCCTCGACCAGGTTCCCCAGCCCCCAGGCCCTTTCGGAAGCAGGGATGGGGGTGCGTTTGATCCAGCCCCCGTTGGCGAACTGGAAAAAGTCTTCGGACGGCTTTACGGTGCTGTCGATGTTCGCGGTCAGGAAGTCGGGTTTCGCCTCCGGGGCGGAAGGGTGGCAGGCGCCCAGGAGCAGCGCCAGGGCGGGGGCAATCGTCAATTTCATGCTGTGGAATATAGGGATAAATTCGCACTTTTGTCCTATAAACGGTCCCACCCATGACTTACATCCTTTGGTTGCCGCTATTCTTTGGTTTTGCCTTCTCCAACGGGCTTTACTATGAATATTCCTATACCACCACCGGAAAGGGTATGGAGATACGTGGCGTAACGCGGCTCTATCTCCAGCCGACCGGGAAGACCCGGTTTGAAACCGACGTCCTGCATGGGCGATCTCCCCGCGTCGTCCCCGCAACGGTCGTATTGGGCGACATGGCCAGTCCCGGTGAAAGCACGGCTTTGTTCGAGGACACCAAGACCTACGTGGTCAACCGGTTATCCGCAGTTTCGGGGCACGATGCCGCCGTCGTCACCCTGGCCGGCCGGGAAAAGGTCGATGGTTATGACTGCGTACACGCCCGGATCACCACTACGCGTATGGTAGGGGAAAGGCGCGTTCTCGATACGCTCGATGTCTGGAAGAGCGCCGATGTACCGGCGGTTGCTTCCGGTCAGGATTGGATGGACCGTGTGGTCTCTCCCGGTTTGTCCGGGGTCGAGGCGCGGCTTCGCCAGATGGGGTGTGATGGCGTGCTGGTGGCTTTGGAGCTCCGGACGCCAACGGCGCACACGCGGCAGGACCTCGTGAAGGCTTCACGTCGGGATATGTCGGATGCGTTGTTCCAGATTCCTTCCGGGTATACACAGCGTCACCAGGACTATTGACCCACTGTGGTGGCGGGGTGGAAGTTTTTCCAGGAATGCCAGAATTCCTGGTAGGCTTGCATGCTTTGGAGCTGGGCGCCTTTGAGCGGGCCCTCTGTGCTACGGCCGGTGAGCGGGTCCCAGGTGGAGTGGGTGTTTATATCCGTCCATTGTGAGTTGCCGGCGGACTCAAAGGTCAGTGTTTGACCATTGACGTCGCGGTTCCATGCGCGGAAGGTGGCTGTATCGGGAGCCAGATAAACAACGACGGCGGTGTCCTGGATCAGATGGTTTTTTGCCAGATTATTCCAATCGTAGGCTTTGTCGGCGGTCGGCGTGTGGACGCCGATTACCCACGACTTGAAATGCCACGACGCCGAGTCCCGGTGCTCGAGGTGACCGGGGATGCTGCCATCGTCATATGTGGCGAGTCCAGCGTATTTGGCGGTGAAGACCGGGTTGGGTTGGAGGATGCCGGCGTCGGGGTACTCGGCGATCCAGGTTTTTAGGGTGGACTGGGTGGAAGGATATTCGGTCAGCTGGCGGCCTTTGAGCGGGCCGGCGATACAGCGACCGGTGGCCTGTTGCCACCAGCTTTTGGTGGTATTGTCCTCGAACATGGCGTTGAAGTGATCCATACCGACCAGGCGGAAGGTTTCGGCGCGGCCGTCGACGACGGGGCTGAAAACGCGGCCGGTGCGGCACACGGTACAATAGGTGACCAGCACGGGAACGCCCCCCACGGTATCCCGGACCTGGTGGTGGTAGCCGATGACCTCGATGGGGTAGGCGCGGGCCTGGCCATTGATGACGAGCCCGAGGGCGAGCCTTTTTTCGGGGACTTTGTTGGTGGCAGCGTCTTTGAATATGGTCGCTTTGGTTTCGAGGAACATCTTATCGGCCTCGAAGCGATAATTGAAGAGGAAGAAGATGCCTGCATATAAGACCACGACGAGGAAGAGCAGGGCGCGCGCAAAGGTCCTGGAGACCTTGAAGTAGTGCCAAAGCGGATACGCGACCAGACAGAAACCGATGATCCTCAACAATACGCGGTGGCGGTGAATCCAATAGGCGAGCTGGACGGTGTTTTCCTGCTGGCTGCCCGGGAAGGGCATGATATAGTAGATGCGCAGGAATTCGGTGGCGATGAGAAGCAGCAGGCCGAACAGCAATAGTAGCGGTTTCATCTGGTTAATATAGTGAAATCGCGTGTAAATGCGGTGTTATCGGCGATTACAGCGTTTTTAGCCCTACGGGGCGCCGTTACCAGGTTATCCCTCCGCAAAACGTTTTTAGCGCAGCCAGCGTTTCGTCGGAGTCGTCGCCCAGCAGGGCTGCGTTATAGAGGTCGGCGCACACCTTCGCCTTTTCCTCCTTGGGGAGCTCCTTGTTATACTTGTGGATACGGGTTTGCGCCCTTCCGGTCAATGCCTCCTTGAAATATGGCTCGATCGACAGCGCGCGGTTGAAGTCGGTCAGCGCGTCGTCGAAATTCTGGTTCTTGTATTCTACCGCTGCCTTGCCAAACCAGGCGTCGGGGTAGGTGCTGTCTTCCCCGATGCATCGGTTGAACAAGTCGAGGGCTTTTCTATCGTCGTTCTTTTTTGCGGCTTCGTCGCCATCGCTATAGAGCTTCTCCAGTTTTTTCTGGCTCGGGTCGGGCGTGCCCTTACCCTGGCTGAATTCTTCCCTGGCCTTTAGCCTGCCGCTGGAATAATACAGCAGGGAAGCGCCTTCCATTTGCCCATTGATAAAGCTCACATGCTGCTGCACCTGGCCGTTGGGATAAAAGGTTTCCCATACGCCCTGCTCCTTGCCTTCGTTGAAATCGCCTTGCTGTTGGGTACTGCCGTCGGGATAGAATTGTTTTTCCAGGCCGTCCGGCACGCCGTCCTTGTATTCCCTTTTCGTGGATACGTTACCGTTCCGGTAGTACATGGTGAAAACGCCGTTGAGGCGCCCGTTGGCTAACGCACCCTCGCGCTTTTTTTCCCCGTTGAAATAGTAGTCGATGAATTTACCCGTATAGGGCGCGCCGTGCCAGTAGGCCTCGTCGCCGGATTGCTGCATCAGGTCGCTTGTCGGGACGGCCCTTTCTTCGTCGGTACGGGCTCGATACCTTTTGGTAAATATAAAGACGGCCATTTTGGCGTTGGCTATGCCGAGCGCCTCGAGGCTATCCTGGTTCCTTATGATGGTGAAGTCCGCGATGTCATCAGTGGACATTTCGGCGTTCAGGGTCACCTGGTCCTTGGCGCGGATGGAGTCGACGACGTAGACGGTGGATTGCGCCTTTGCTGCTATGGAGAGGGTTAGGGCTATGGTTATGAGGGGGAGGCGCATTCTTTTTGGGGGCAAAGATAGCGGAACCTTCCGCCGCGGCTGGTTGATTTACTCTTAGAGAAAAGTGAAACCTTGCCATTTTCCCATTTACTCAAAATTTTGAGTAAATTTGCTCAATATATTGAGTAATTCGAAAATTATGTTTCAACGTCCTCATTTACAAAGGATATTGGGCCGCATAAGAGAGCCCAGGCGGTTCATTCAAGCCATAATTGGCCCGCGGCAGGTAGGCAAAACAACCATGGTTACTCAATTGCTTGAATCCGTAAAGGTGCCATACCATTTTGTATCGGCCGATGCTGTACCCGCATCCGATACCGGATGGCTTGGTTTGCAATGGGAAACTGCGCGGGCTCTTATGGAGCAGCAAGGCGCGTCAGAATTTATATTGGTGGTGGACGAAATTCAAAAAATTGACAACTGGAGCGAAACAGTAAAATCATACTGGGATGCCGACACAAAAGATAAAAGAACATTAAAAGTGATAGTACTGGGATCATCCAGACTTTTGATTCAACAGGGACTGACCGAATCTTTGGCCGGACGATTCGAGACGACATATATGGGGCACTGGTCGTATGAAGAAATGAATTCAGCTTTTGGCTGGAATGTCCGGCAATATGTTTGGTTTGGAGGCTATCCAGGGTCTGCATCGCTTATTGAGGACGAAGATCGCTGGAAAGCCTATGTTCAGCAGTCGTTGGTCGAAACGAGTGTATCCAGGGACATCCTTATGCTGACCAGGGTCGACAAACCAGCGCTTATGCGCCGGCTTTTTGAAATAGGATGTAGTTATTCCGGTCAAATTTTATCGTACACCAAGATGCTGGGGCAACTTAAGGATGCCGGAAATACAACAACCCTATCCCACTACCTTGATTTATTGAATACCGCCGGACTATTGGCTGGTATTGAAAAATATTCAGGGAATCTGATTTATAAAAAATCATCAAGCCCCAAATTTCAAGTACACAATACGGCCCTAATCAGCGCTCAAAGTGCTGAGGCATTTTTAGAAATACAAGTCAAGCCCAACGAATGGGGAAGAATGGTAGAAAGTGCCATTGGCGCTCACATAATCAATCATTCCCTTACCGATGGTTTTACTGTTTCTTACTGGCGGGATCATAACGATGAAGTCGATTTTGTACTGGAACGGAAAGGGCTGGTTATCGGATTGGAAATAAAAAGCGGAGGCGTCCGGTCAAGAACCGGCATTGTCGCTTTTCAGAAACAATTTGATCCGCATAGGGTGCTGCTGATTGGGAACGATGGGATTCCCTGGCAGGAATTCCTCAAATTGAACCCAGTATCCTTGTTTTAGGTTAGAGATAGCTCAACCACCACTGCGTATGTGTTTTCTTATAATTTGAAAACCAACGGCAGGGGAAATACATCAGCGTGATAAGGAACAGCCACGCGGCGTATAGACCCACGAGCGAGACGCCGAAGTTGTTTGGGCTGAAGGGGAATTCGGATCTGTAGGCTTCGTCGAGGTGATGACCCATCGAGAAAAAAAGGGCGACCGTCAGCGCCTGGGCAAGGAACCAGTGGCAGACGTAGTAGAAAAAGGGGACGTTACCGTAGACGATCAGGATACGGGAGAACCGGCCGCTGACCTTTTCTGTGTTGGCCAGGATCAGGATCGACACCCCTAGGGTCATACAGAGGTATAGTAACGAACAGGGGTATTTGGTCACGTTCAAAAAGGAGATGATGGTTGTTGCTGCGTTCTTTTGTGCCGACCAGGGCGCGGGATCGCCATAAATATTGAAAGCGCGAAGGATCATGAACACGGCGAGCATCGTCAGAGAGATGGTCGTCAAAATCTTTTTCCTTGTTTTGGCGTCCTTGGTGTATAGTGTTCCGAGGGCATATCCTATGAGCATGACACCTGTCCACGGCAGGAGGGCATAGGCAATCATCAGGAAGTGACCCGGTGATATCCGGTCCACGGTGCTGAAGCCGCTGGCGGAAAAGAAGAGCCGCCAGGCGACGTTTGTATCGACGGTTTTGTCGTGCAGGAGGTCGATGACATTGTGGCCGGCGAAGAGGAGGAGCCCGACGACGCCGATCGTTTTTGGGCTGGCCTTCGCCCAGACCAGCAGCCCCAGGATCACCATGCTGGCGCCGATCGCCCAGATAACCTGGAGGACGATCAGGTGATACGCCGGATCAAGCGATGTGGCGAAATTGATAATGACGAGCTCGACGAAGATCAGCCAGAAACCTCGTTTTATCAGAAAGCCGGCGAGCTCGCTGTGGGTTCGCCTCCGCCCTGCCAGAAAAGCGGAAATGCCGCTCAGGAAGACGAAGGTGGGGGCGCAGAAGTGGGTGATCCACCGGGTAAAGAAAAGCGCGGGCGTCGTCGTTTGGAGGTCCGTAGGGTTGGGGTGACCCAGGTGCAGCATATCCCGAAGGTGGTCGATGGCCATGACGAGCATGACGAGGCCGCGGAGGAGGTCGATGGAGGGGATGCGGGTAGTTTTTGTTGCGGTTAGAGGAGCAGGGGGCATTTGGGGAAGATAGTGAATTAATGCCAGAAATTGATTGATAGGTGTTTATACATGACGAACCTTATCACGGCGTATGTATGCGCATAATCCTAAAATGTGCGTATCTTTGAAGTATGAAGACCAGATTGAACCTGAGCATCGACTATACGGTGCTGGAAGACGCGAAGGCGTATGCCGCAGGAAAGCAGACGAGTCTTTCGGATATGGTTGAGACCTACCTCAAGACACTCACCCGGCCGGCGAAGAGGACAAGCGTCCTGGACGTGTTGGACAAGCTGGAGAAGCCCAAGGGTAAAAAGCCCGTGGACGCAACGGACGAATACTATAGGGAAAGAGCGTCGAAGTATGGCTTCTAGGGTGTTTCTGGACGCCAATGTCCTGCTGGATTTAACACTGGAACGGGAACACCATGCCGTGGCCCGGGAGGTGATGACCCTGGTCATCAGCGGGCGCGTTCAAGGATACGTAACCCCCTCCGTTATCCACACCATTGGGTACTTTTTGGAGAAGGCCTTTGGCACTACCAAGGCCAGGGAAATCCTGGTGGCGCTGCTGAATGATTTAATTAGCATCGACATTACACATGAGGAGGTGCTCGCGGCGCTGCACTCGTCGATCAGGGATACCGAAGATGCGCTGCAGTATTATGCAGCGCTGAACTACAGGATAGATTATTTTATCAGCAGGGATAAGCAGCTGAAGAAGGAGGCGATGTCGGCATTGCCGGTATATACGCCGGAGGAGTTTTTGAAGGAGACGAGGGCGAATAAAAAATAATTCTTACGGGCGGCGTAACCAGGATTACCTCCGTCGGGCGTGTTGTAGAAACTATCTTGAATTTCGATGAAAATATTCTCCTCATCCGGCTGCAGGCGCAATGTCGAAAGAGCTTGTAATATAAGATGAGATCATTCCGATTTCAGACTCCTGGAAGGATTGACCAATGCAGCCTTGATCGATTGGAAACTGATGGTAAAAAAAGTCAGCAGGATTACCAGGAACCCGGCCAGCAGGAATATGCCCCAGCCGCGCTGTATATGATAGACAAAAGATTGTAACCAATTCCCGGTCATCCACCAGGCCAGCGGGAAGGCAATCAGGATGGAGAGGCCGATCAGTTTCAGATAATCCCTGGAGAGTAGCAGGACCACTCCGCCTACCGATGCACCGAGCACTTTGCGGATACCGATCTCCCGGCTCCGGCGCTGGATGGTAAAGGCTGCCAGACCAAACAGTCCCAGACACGAGATCAGGATGGCCAGGCCGGCAAAACAACGGGAAAGAACGGATACCCGGGTTTCGGAAGCGTATAAGTGCTGATAGCTCTCATCGAGGAAACTGGCATTGAGCGGAAAGCCGGGATTGTACCGTTTGTATAGTTTCTGCAGCTGGTCTATGGCAACGGTCTCATTGCCGGGTTTGATCTTCAGCATAAAACGGTAGGCATCCTTTGGGTTCAGCCTGGCGAAAAGTGGTTTGATCTTCTCATGCAGGGATTGAAAATTAAAATCCTTCATGACCCCGACGATCTCGAGGTCCTTACCCCAGATGGTAACTTTTTGACCGATGGGACTGGTCATACCCATGAATCTGACGGCGGCTTCATTGAAAATGATCTTATTGGTGTCTCCCACATACTCGCTGGAATAGGGGCGTCCTTCCTTCATGCCGATATTGAGCACATCCTGAAAATTGTAATCGACGTTCATGACCTCGAATTCTGTCCTGTCGTTGGGATCCTTCCCCGCCCACACCACGCCATATGTTCCGCCGCTATGCCCGGCCAGGGAATGCCCGATGCAGGAGGCCTGCGCGACACCCGGGATATTCCGGACAGCATTCAAAAAGCTTTCCTGTTGTAGAGGATCGGATAATTTTCCTTCCTTGTAAAATGCCAGGACATTGTCACGGTCATAACCCAGCTTCTTGGTTTGGATAAATTGGATCTGCTGGTACACCACTATCACGGCGATAATCAGGATCACCGAAAGGGAGAATTGAAATACCACCAAACCCTTACGCACAAAGAGTTCGCTGGTAGCGGTCTTGAGCTTGCCCTTCAGGACCATGACGGGTTTGAACCCGGACAGGTACAAGGCAGGATAGCTCCCGGCGAGTAACCCCGTAACAAACAGGATCATCAATGTCCACAAGATCAAATCAAAGGCCGGATGATTTAGTGTTAGCTGTTTGCCCGTGATCCCGTTGAAAGCCGGCAATACAAGCACGACCAGCAAAATGGCAACCACGAGCGAAGCAAAAGCCATGAGCAGCGATTCACCGAAATATTGCAACACCAGCGTAAACCTGCCGGCGCCGATCACTTTCTTGATGCCAACTTCCTTAGCCCTACCGGCCGCTTTAGCGGTGGAAAGATTCATAAAATTGATACAGGCAATCAGCAGGATGACCCCGGCAATAATAGAAAACAAGCGGACATATTCAATACGACCGCCGACCTGTTTGCCATCTTCATAGCGACCGTACAGATAGGCGTCCGAGAATTTGGTAATGAACGGGGTACGGTAAAGTATCCCGTTGTTGGTCTTCCTGTTGAGATAGTTTACGAGCTTTTGATTTAAGGCTGTTACGGAAACGCCTGGCCGCAGGATTACATAGGTATGTGGAAATGTAGAACCCCAATCCTGGAATCCGGGGTCCTTATCCTTTAATAGATCATCGGTCAGCAGGAAATCGAATTGTTCGGAAGAATGGTTATCCGGTTTTTGAAAAATTCCGGTGACGGTATAGGGATGTGGCTCGTGCTCGAATTCAATGGATTTGCCGATCACATCAACCGTGCTGCCAAACAAACGGGTGGCCATGTCATCCGAAAGGGCAATGGAATTTTTCCCCACAAGGACCTGGTTCGAGTCCCCCTGAAGCAGGTCGTAAGAAAAGACCTTGAAAAAATCCTTGCCGGCATACAGGCCATCGGCACGGATATTCTTTTCATTATTGAGAGATAATATTACATTATTCTCGCTGGCGGTACTGACCGCGTATTGTACTTCCGGCATATCATTGGCCAGGGCATCGGCCATCAGTCCAGAAGTAGTTTGCGCGGTCCAGATGCCCGAAGCCTGTTTGCGATTTTCCATGACCTGGTAAAGCTGGCCGTCCTTTTTATTGAAACGGTCCATCTTCCATTCATCGCTCACCCATAAATAGATCAGCATGGTACAGGCCAGACCTGCCGACAGGCCCACTACATTGAGAAAGGTAAACTGGCTGTCTTTAATAAGATTACGCCATGCGATCTTGACATAGTTTTTGAACATAGCCGGGTTATTGGTCTTTTGGAGAAACTAAAAGAATGCCGGTTTGGCAAGGCGCTGCTTATCTGACGTTTATATAAATAAGGGCTATTGAAATTGTCCGCTTTCGATACGCAGGCTGGCCGGTATTGATTTTACGTTACCCGACCCGCAAATTACATGTCGATCGGTTGCATTAGCAAATCGAGGATATCGTCACTTTGTCGATGAGGTGATACCCCAGAGTTGGGTCGTTGGCCCTCTTTTTCCGGTCGTTTACATTCATTTTCCCCCGGCACGTATTCAACTTGGATAGTTTCGGCATATGAAACGACTCGCATTGATTTGCGCTGTTTTCGCCCTGGCTATGGGCTGCACAAAAACCGGCCAGCGCGGTGCAGGCGGTCCCGCTGGCCCATCCGGCCCTGCCGGCGCACAGGGTGTCGGGGGTCCTGCCGGCGCCTCCATTCTCAATGGGCAAGGGGCGCCGTCGGCGTCCCTGGGGAGAACCGGCGATTTTTATATTGACCTTTCTACCGAGAATTTGTATGGGCCCAAGACGGACGCGGGATGGGGGAGTCCCTTTTCCTTGAAGGGTGATACGGGAACCACGGGGGCAACTGGTACTGCGGGGGCGACCGGAGCTACTGGGGCAACAGGTTCAGCCGGGGCAACGGGTGCTACGGGAGCGACAGGGGCAACAGGGGCAACAGGCGCTACGGGAGCGACAGGAGCGGCGGGTGCGCCCGGAAGTCAGATTTATTCGGGAAGTGGCTCGCCGGCCTCAACTATCGGCGTGGTCGGTGACTACTACTTCGATAACGTCAATGACTTATTGTATGGTCCAAAAACGGCTTCTGGTTGGGGAACGGCGGTTAATTTAAGGGGCGCCACCGGAGCGCAAGGTCCCGCGGGGAGTGCCAATGTCATTTATTATCCTTGGGTTGCGTTTCAAGGAAGCAGCTGGTATAACGCAGGTAGCGGTGTCGATGGTTATCTGATCAATTTCCCGGAGCTCACCCAAGCGGTCCTGGACACGTATGTTATCCTTGTCTATTTCGAGCGCGGCACCGAGATAACAGGTCCCGACGAACCCAATCCGTCTTTCGATTACAGCCTGTACGAAATGCCCTCTCCATTCTTCGGTATTACGAAACCAGCAGCGGACCGGCCGGTGAAAATGAATTCATGTTCTTTCAAATCGAGACGGGTCTGTTGCAATTTTGGTTATCGGATTATCCGGCCGGCGTAAACCCGCCCGGGTTCGCAGCCCCGCAGACCACGACGGGTAAATACATCGGGAGCGACAATGGAACGTATGTATATAACTACCGCGTTGTCCTGATTCCGGGGGGTATTGCGGCCACGGCGAACCCGGCGAAGTACGCGACTTTGCCTGTACATCCTACACGAAATTGAGTAAGGATAACCGCCGGAGCAAGCTCGGCGGCTACAGTCAGACATAAAAAAAGCCAGCCGCTTGCGCGGCTGACTTCCTCTTGCTGCTACCAGCTTTGTTGCCCAACCTGGATTCGAACCAAGACACTCAGATCCAGAATCTGACGTACTACCTTTATACTATTGGGCAGGGTACTTCCCAAAGAATGGGCCCGGAGGGCGCCTTTGGGGCGGCGAAGATACGATTATATTTGCTTTAAACAAACGAAAATGGAGATGGTAAAACTTGGATGGGTCGGCCTTGGAAAGATGGGGGTGCCGATGGTTAGCCGGTTGCTCGGGGCTGGATATGGGGTGACTGTGTATAACCGGAACAGGGCGAAGGCGGCGACTGTGGCGGTTGCGGCGGCCGTGGCGGAGACGCCGGCGAAAGTTGCGGAAGCGGCTGATATTGTATTTGTTATGGTGTCGGATGATGCGGCGACGAGGGCGGTGTTTACGGGTGAGAATGGGTTGTTGAAGGGGGGAGGGAATAAGATTTATGTGAATATGAGCTCGGTGTCGGCGGAAGTGAGCCGGGAGATGGCGGCGATGGCAAAGGTGGAAGGCGGGGCCTATGTGGATGCGCCGGTGTCGGGGAGCGTGAAGCAGGCGGAGGAGGGGACGTTGGTGGTGATGGTGGGGGCGGAGGCGGACCTGTTCGAGCGGGTGAAACCGGTGTTGTCGGCGATGGGTAAGCTGGTGTTGAACGTCGGCGGCACGGGTGTGGGGAATACGGCCAAGCTGGCGATCAACGTGCTGCTGGCGATCCATGCGCAGGGGCTGGCGGAGTCGGTGGTGTTTGCGCGGAAGCATGGGGTGAGGGCGGAGGATTTCCTGACGATCGTGAACAACAGCGCCATGAGCAATGTGTTTGCAAAGATCAAGGGAGACGCGATCCTGAAGGAGAACTACCAGGCGGCGTTCGCGCTGAAGCATATCGCCAAGGACCTTGGGTTGGCGAAAGGGGAGGGGTTGGATACGCCGCTGGCGGATACGGCGTACCGTACCTACACGGACGCGGAGCCGGCCCTCGGGGAGGAAGATATTATCGCGGTGATCAAGGCCGTCGGGGGGCGGTGATCTACTCGGTCCGCAAGGACTTCGACGGATTGGCGAGCGCGGCGCGCACCGTATGGTAGATCACGGTGAGCAGCGTTAAAAACAGCACAGCGAGGGCGGATAGGATGAAGGGCGCCACGGTCATCCCGGTATTGTACGAGAAGTTGTCCAGCCAATGGCGCATAAACCACCAGGATACGGGGAAGGCGATCAGACAGGACAGGCCCACGAGATAGACGAAGTTGCGGGTGATGAGGGGGATGATCTCGGAAAGGCTGGCGCCGAGGATTTTCCGGATGCTGATCTCTTTTTGACGTTGTTCGGTGGTAAAGGCGATCAGACCCAGCAGACCGAGACAGGTGATGACCACGGTGAGGATGGAGAAGGCGGTAAAGATCTTACCACGGCGTTGGTCGGCGGCATATTGGTTGTCGAATTCCTGGTCGAGGAAGGCGTACTCGAAGGGCATCTCGGGGAACATGCCCTTCCAGTCCCGGCCGATGGCGGACATCGTAGCGGGGATATTCTTGCCATCGAGCTTTAACTGTATGTTATAGTTGTGGGGGCGATACAGGAGGATGAGCGGGGCCATCGGACTGTACAATGATTTTTGGTTGAAGTCCTTGAAGACACCGACGACCTCCAGGAAGCGGCCGCTGGTGTCGCCGGGGAATTTGATGTGCTTGCCGATGGCGGTTTTCCAGCCAAAGAATTTCACGAGGTTTTCGTTGACGACGACGCGCCGGAGGGTATCCGGCAGGCCGATGAAGTTACGGCCCTGGGTCATTTTTATACCCAGCGTGTTGAAGAAGTCTTCATCCACCGCGTAGACGTCGACGCCTTTATCCATATACCCGTTCTCGGTTTGGACCGAAAACAGGTTAAAGCTGTTGCCATAACCGGGTAAAGACTCGGACGTGCTGGTCGCAACGACGCCGGGCGTATTCCGGATCTCGTTTTTGAACGCCGTGATCTTGCTGCCGACGTCGTTGCTGGCGTTGACGGAAATGTTCACGACCTGTTCCTTGTGAAAGCCCATGTCGATGTTGCGCAGGTATTTCAGCTGTTTGTACACGATAAACGTGGAGATGAGCATCGTCATCGAGATCGAAAACTGGAGGACGATGAGGGTCCGCCGCAACACGACGTTGCTGGAGCCCTTGGACAACGCGCCCTTCAGGATACTCACGGGTTTCATACGGGATAGGTAAAGGGCCGGGTAGCTGCCGCCCGAAAATCCGACAAAGATGATGATCCCCAGCAGGATCAGGAAGGTGCTGGGTTCGAGCAGCATCCTATACGAGATGTATTTTCCCGCCAGGGTATTGAACGTCGGCAACAACAGCGCAATAAGCCCCATACTTACCAGCAGGGCGAGGACCGTGCACAGCGTGGACTCGACGAGGAACTGCATGACCAGCTGGGATTTCGTGGAGCCGGTGACCTTGCGGATGCCGATTTCCTTGGCGCGGCGCGCGGAGCGCGCCGTGGTCAGGTTCATATAGTTGATACAGGCGATCAGCAGCATAAAGAGCGCGACGGCCGCAAAAATATAGATGTAGGACATACTCCCCACGTCGCCGGGGCCGGCAATGTCTTCGGAATGCAGGTGGACAGCGGTGAGCGGCTGCGCGCTCATCCGGATCTTGATATTGAATTGCGAAAAGATCGGGGCCATGAACTTGGGGTAGATCGCTTTGAGCTTTTCGTTGAACAACGCCAGGTTGGTGTGGGGCTTGAGCAGCGCGTATGTGTTGAAGTTAAAAGAACCCCAGTTGGGTGAAAAGTGCAGGGGTAGCGTCGTATTGGACATCAGGACGGTAAAAGTCAGCTGCGAATTCCTGGGTACGTCCTCCATGACGCCGGTGACCCTGTATACCGCGCCGCTGTCGTCAAGCAACGTGCGGCCGAGGTTCCCGGTGGACTGGCCAAAATATTTTTTCGCTACCGACTCGGTCAGCACCAGCGACTTTGGTTCGACCAGCGCCGTATTGGGATTGCCCTCCAGCAGCTTGTAGGTAAAGACGCGGAAAAAGCCGCTGTCGACGAAATACGAATCGTCGTTGTAAAACCGGTGGTCGCCTTCACGTAGCATCATCTTCCCATTGCCGACAAAACGAATGGCATCCTCGACCTCGGGGTAGTCCTTGACCATCTCCGGTCCCATGGGATAAGGATTGCTGGCCCAACGCATGGTGTCTTTGGAAGGCTCCTTGATGTTGGCCACGATCCGGACGATCCGGTCGGCCTTTTCGTGGTAGCGGTCATAGCTCAGCTCGTCCTTGATATAAAAGATCAGCAGGAGGCTAAAGGTAATGCCGATGGTCAGACCCAGTATGTTTAACAAGCTGTACCATCCGTCCCTTTTTAAGTTGCGGACGGCAACGAGAAGAAGGTTCCTGAACATGCGAGAAAGTTTTCAGCGTAAGACGAGCGGCCGGCGCCAATTGTTACAAGCGTTGGATGCTCAAAAAATACGCCGTTGGGTAACGTATTGATGGTCAGGAATATCGCATGGGGGTACTGTACGGTTTCGATACACCATCGTTCGGGCCTGAACGGTTGGGGTTCATATAGTTATCGAGAGGGCGACGCGGCTATCGAGAGCGTGTCACCCAACGCACGGGCGGCGCGGACGAGGTTGGCGCGGGCACCTGCGAGGGCTTCTTCGGGGCTACAAGGGCCGGGGGTAATGGGTATAAGGGTATGAAAAACGTCCCGCAGGCGCGCCTCGTCTTCCGTGGAGATGCTGCCGGCCAGGGCGATCACGGGAACGTCCATCGTTTGTGCGCGTTTGGCGGCGACGACGGGACCTTTGCCCCGGAGGCTTTGTGCGTCAAGGCGGCCTTCCCCGGTGAGGACGAGGTCGGCGTTTTTCAAAAAGGCGTCGAAACCGGCGACCTCCAGGAAAAAGTTAGCGCCCGGCACGAGTTCGGCGCGGAGGAAGTGATGAAGGCCGAAGGCGGCGCCGCCAGCGGCGCCGGTAAAGGGAGCGAGGGCCGCATCGGCCGATGCGGCATGGGCGGCGATGGTGGAGGGGGCGATCGAGCCGGCGATGTGCGCGGCCTGGCTTATGCGCTGGAAGGCTTGCTCGAGCACGGATATCACCTCCTTCGACGCGCCCTTCTGGGGCGCGAAAACGGGCGCCGCGCCGCGATCCCCCAACAGGGGGGTGTCGACGTCGCAAAGGACGATGATCCGGGTATCGCGCACCAGGGGATAGAGTTGGGTGAGGTCGATACGGTCGAGGTGGATGAGCTGGGCGGGGATGGGCGACAAGACGGCTCCGGAAGCGTCAAGAAAACGCGCGCCGAGGGCGTGGAGGATGCCGGCGCCGCCATCGACGGTGGCGGAACCGCCGACGCCGAGCAGGATCTGGCGGGCGCCGCGGGAGATCGCCGCGTGGAGCAGCTGACCCGTGCCGATGCTGGTGGCGCGGAGCGGGTCGTATTCGTCGGGTCGCAGCAAACGGATACCGGAGGCGGAGGCCATATCGATGAGGGCGGTGAGGCCGGACGCGAGCGCCGCCACTGGCCGGGTCACGGAGGAGAGAGGGGCCGGGGTTGTGTCGGACGGCGCGGCGAAACGCGGCGCCAGCCCATAGCCACAGGCGATAGTGCGGCCAAGCGGGTCCTGGGCGGGGACTTCGACGCGGGTGGCCTGGAGACGGTCGGTCAGGAGGTCGGCCGTGCCGTCGCCGCCGTCGGCAATGGGGAAAGTCGTGGATTGCGCCTCCAGGCGGCTGCTCGTAAGCCCCTCCTGGAGGGCCTGCGCGGCGTCGCGCGCGGAGAGGCTGTTCTTAAAAGCGTTGGGGGCGATCAAAATGCGCATAGGTCAAAATTGTGGTGAGCTTTTTACTATACCAAATCTGAGCCGTACAACAAACCTGCGTGGGGTCGAAGCGGCTGAACTTTGTATTCTAAAACAAATCTACTATGTCAAAAGTTTGGTTGATTACGGGAAGTTCCAGGGGTTTAGGACGCAGCCTCGCGGAAGCGGTGCTGGCCAAGGGCGACCGGCTGGCGGCAACGGCGCGTAAACCGGAGTCGTTACAGGATCTCAAGGATAAATATGGGGACCAGGTATTGACGCTGGCCCTGGATGTGACCGATGGCGGGCAGATCGGGGACGCCGTGAACGCCACCTTGCAGGCGTTTGGCCGTATCGACGTCCTCGTAAACAACGCCGGCTTCGGGGTAACCGGCGCGGCGGAGGCATTTACCGAAGAACAGGTGAGGAGCCAGCTGGAAACCAATTTGTACGCGCCGATCGCGGTGACGCGGGCGGTGGTGCCGGTGATGCGGCGGCAACGGTCGGGGCGGATCCTGCAGATCAGCTCGGTGGGCGGCCGGGCAGGGAATGCGGGATTGTCGATCTATCAGGCCGCAAAATTCGGGCTGGGTGGCTTTACCGAGGCGCTGAACAAAGAGGTGGCGCCGCTCGGGATACGGGTGACGGCGGTGGAACCTGGCGGTTTCCGGACCGACTGGGGCGGGTCATCGATGACGTTTGCGCCGGAGGTAGAGGGTTATGAGGCGTCGGTTGGTTTTATACGGAAGTTTTTGGCGGGTGGACAATACGTCCCCATGGGCGACCCGGACAAGGCCGCCCGGGTCATGGTCGACCTGGCGTACAACCCCAATCCACCGGTACACCTGGTCCTCGGCAGCGAGGCGGTGGCGCTCGCCCGGAATGCCGACATGGATAAATTGTCCGAGCTGGAGCAATGGGAAGCGGTGAGCCGGTCGACGGACCACGACGAGGCTACGAACTTCCTGGAGACCGAGGCGGCGCAGCGGTTGCTTAATACGAAAGCGTAGTATCTTTAACGGCCTATGACCCTTTCCGCACATAAGAATTCGATCGTCTATTCCTGCTACTACGCGTACAGCAGGGAAGGCGAGCAGTTCGTCCCGGAGCACGTGTTCAGTTACCAGATATCGGGAAGGGTCGTCTTGTTCGACGGCGACCGCGAATACAGTTGCGAACCGGGCGATTTCCGGTTGTCGAGGCGAAACCAGCTGGTAAAGTTCAAGAAGTATCCGCCGGAGGGCGGCGCCGTACGGTCGGTATCAGTGTACCTGGAACAGGCGTTGTTGAAACGACTGGCGGTGGAGCTGGGCGTGCAAAAGGGCAAGACCCACGAGGGCGGACCGTTGTTTCAGCTACGACAGTCCACCGTGTATAAGAGCTACTTCGATTCGCTTACGCCATATGAGGATCAGGTGATGCTGGCGCCGCTCGTGGCGCTGAAATTGAAAGAGGCCGTGCTGGTATTGCTCCAGGAGGACCCCTGGACCCGGGAGGTGCTGTTCGACTTTGCCGAACCTGGGAAGATCGACCTGGAGGAATTCATGAACAGGAATTTCCACTTCAACGTGGAGCTAAAAAGGTTTGCTTACCTGACGGGGCGCAGCCTGGCGACATTTAAAAGGGATTTCGAACGGATATTCCATACGTCGCCGAGCCGCTGGTTGCAGCAGCGACGGTTGGAGGAAGCGCACTATTTGATAAAAGAAAAGGGGAAAGCGCCGTCGGATGTCTATCTCGACCTCGGGTTCGAGGACCTTTCCCATTTTTCTTTTACCTTTAAGAGGAAGTACGGCGTATCCCCTTCGCGCGTGTGAGGCCTGCGGAGCGAGGTACGGCGTATCGCCCTCACAAATATGACAACAGTTTCCCTGAGCAGCGCTGAAGGCCGGTGGGTAATGGCTTCGGCCATCCTGGCTTCGTCCATGGGTTTTATCGACGGCACCGCGCTGAATGTGGTGCTGCCTTCCCTTCAAAAAAGCCTCAACGCCTCGGGCACCGAAATCTTCTGGATACTCAACGCCTACCTGCTCATGATGGCCTCGCTGATCCTGGTGGGCGGCGCGTTGGGCGACCATTTGGGACGTAAGAAGGTTTTCATGATCGGGATCGCGCTGTTTATTCTGGGTTCCACCGCCAGCGGGTTGGCGCCAGGGGTCGCCTGGCTGATCGGTTTCAGGGCACTCCAGGGGCTGGGCGGCTCGCTGATGATCCCCGGCAGCCTGTCCCTGATTTCTTCATCCATTGACGACAAGGAAAAAGGCAAGGCCATCGGCACCTGGTCCGCGATCACGACGGTGGTGACGATGGGCGGCCCCGTTATTGGCGGCGCCCTGGCGGACGCGGGGTTGTGGCGGTTCATCTTTTTTATCAATATCCCTATCGGTCTGGCGGCGCTTTGGATGCTGTGGCGAAAAGTGCAGGAACGCCGGGAGGATGGCGCGAACCCTGCGCTGGACTTACCCGGTGCGGCGTCGATCGCTTTTGGGCTGGCGCTGCTGACCTTTGGCTGTCTGCGCATCCCCAATACGAGTATCGGAGACCGCTGGGTCATCCTATCGCTGGTATGCGGGCTGGTTTTGCTCGTGGCCTTTGTTTTCATTGAAAAAAACAGCCGCCACCCGATGATGCCCCTTTACCTTTTCACCAACAGTACGTTTGCGGGCACCAACCTGCTGACGTTTTTCCTGTATGCGGGGCTGGGCGTGGCTATGCTTTTTCTTTCGCTGGACCTGGTACAGGCCCAGGGATACAGCCAGCTTCAGTCCGGGCTTACGTTCCTTCCCTTTACCGTGGTGATGATCCTTTGTTCCCGGCTGGCGGGCAGCCTGGCCGACAAACACGGCCCAAAGCCGTTCCTCGTCGGCGGACCGGCCTTGGCCGGAGCAGGGTTGTTTTTGCTGTCGTTCGTGCGGGAGACCAATGGGCCAAAGGCTTACTGGACGACCTTTCTCCCGGGCGTCATGGTGTTCGGGCTGGGGATGGCGTGTACGGTTGCGCCCCTCACGACGGCGGTGATGGGCGCGGTGAGCGACCAGATGTCGGGCGTCGCTTCGGGCGTCAACAATGCGCTGACCAGGATCGCGAACGTGTTTGCCAACGCGATGCTCGGTTTGCTGGCGGTGCTGCTCTTCACGGCTTCTCTAAAGGGACGCGTGGGCGCGCTGGCCCTCGATCCACCGACACGCCAGGCGGTGCTGGCCCAGGCGGTGAACCTGGGGAACGCAAAACCACCCTCGTCCCTTAGCGGGCCGGTAGCCGCGTCGGTCAGGGCCATATACCGGAGCGGATTTGTCGACGTATATGTAAAGGTCATGCGGATCGCGGCGGCCTTTGCCTGGCTGGCGGCGCTGCTGGGTCTTGTAACGATCAAGCCAAGAGCGCAAGAAGCGGGTTTCAAGGGCAAAGGGAAGGCGGCAACTTTGCCTTCATGAAACAAGCACGTCCAAAAAGCAATCCCGCTATATTGTACTTCGGCACACCGGTCGTGCTGATCGGTACGACCAACGAAGACGGCTCCTAGGAGTTGTATAGGTCGAATGCCGTACCTTCGTCCGCATGTCCCTCCACATCGCCTCACTCAACTCCGGAAGTAACGGCAATTGCTACTATGTAGGCAATGAGCAGGAAGCGGTCCTCGTGGACGCGGGGCTCTCCTGCCGGGAGATCGAGTCGCGGATGCAAAGGCTGGGCCTCCCGCTGGATCGTGTAAAGGCTATCTTTATTTCCCACGAGCACGACGACCACATCCGTGGCGTGCAGGTGTTGTCCCGGCGGTATAAGCTGCCCGTGTATATCACCGAGGCGACCCGGGCGCACGTGTCCCTGGACCGGCCGCTGGTGCGAATCCTGGAAGGACCGGTTGTGATCGGTTCGCTGACCGTGACGGCGTTTCCCAAGGCGCACGACGCCAGCGACCCGTTTAGCTTCGTCGTGGCTTCGGCGACGGTAAGGGTGGGCGTGTTTACCGATATAGGCGTGGTGTGCGACAACCTGGTCCGGCATTTCATGCAGTGTCACGCGGCTTTTCTGGAAACGAACTACGACGAGCGGCTGCTGGAAGAAGGGCGTTATCCGTTTCCGTTGAAACGGCGCATCCGAGGAGGGCAGGGGCACCTGTCGAACAGGCAGGCGTTCGAATTGTTTACGCGGTACCGACCCGCCTTTTTGAGTCACCTGCTGCTTGCCCACCTATCCGAGGATAACAACCGCCCGGAGCTGGTGCAGGCGCTGTTCGAGACCGAAGCCCGCGGTACCGAGATCATCGTGGCGTCCCGCCATGAAGAGACGGGGGTGTTCGTCGTGGATGGTTCTTTTTCGGGGGAAGCAGGCGTGGGCTGGAACGCAGACGGCGTCGTACGGCCGGCGCAAGACAATAGTCCGGTGGCGGAGTCGCTGCCGGTCAGCTCAAAGGAATTGCGCCGCCGGCAGAAGGCCCTTGCCCTCAAGATTCAATTACCCCTTTTCGATTCCGATCAATGTTGACCGTCAGACCCGTCCGATCCGATAGTGAGCTGGACCAGATCGCCGATCTGTCGCGGGCGAACCTCGCAACCGAAATTTCTCCCGAGACGCGGGCCCGTGAAGGCTTCGTCACCTGGGTATATACGCCTCCGATCCTCCGCGCGTTGCACCGGATCGCACCTTCCGTGGTGGCTATGGATGGCGACACGCTGGCGGGCTACGCGATTACGCTGACCGCTGCCTGTGAATCCGTGTATCCCATCATGAGCGAGATGGTGCAGCGAATGGGTACGATTATGTACGACGGCCGTCCCTTGTCGGATTACCGTCATTACATCATGGGGCAGATATGCGTTGCGGCGCCTTACCGGGGGCAAGGAGTGGTGCAACGGCTATACACCGGTCACCGGGAAATATTTGGGCAAACCTACGACCTGCTCGTTACAGAGATTTCCACCGCCAACCCGCGATCGTCCAAGGCGCACGCCAAGGTTGGATTCGAAGTGGTCGAAACATTCAGCGGGCCTGTACAAGACTGGGATATGGTCGTGTGGGACTGGCGTAAAACCGGCGGCCGATGAACGAACCCTTTCTTCTGCCGGTAATGTACAAAGGCGATGAGCGGGCGTTCGAAA
>NZ_DATJIY010000238.1:0-10525 GCF_035492835.1 Dinghuibacter sp. | reverse complement strand
TCTTGTTGTCCGGAAAAAGTGAGGCCACCAGCGGGTTACAGGCCGCTTCGACGGTCCCGTTGGCGATCCCGATCAGCAGGGTCGACAGGAACAAGGTCCAATAACCCGTGGCAAAGATCGTCATCGCGATCCCCACGAGGTGGAAAATGAAGGCGCCGACCAGCAGCTTCTTCATCCCGATGATGTCGACGATGAACCCGCCGACGATGACCGCCAGCGGAAATCCCCAGAAGGCCGTGGCGGCAATGGTGCCGAGCTGGGACGCATCGAGGTGGAACCGGACGCCCAGCTCATTCAGAATACCGGCACGGATACCAAAGCTCAGGGAGGTTACCAGCAGGGCGAGACAGCTGGCCGCAAAGAGTTTGTTGCGCTGTATGGCAGCAGACATAGCAAGTAATTTAGGGCATAATATACGCAAAAACAGCTTCCTATGTAGCGCCCCGGCGCCCAAACCTTACACGGCGGCCTTCGCAGCGCGCTTACCGCGGAAGAAGATGGCGAACAGCACGAGCACGGCGGCCGCGAAGATCGCGGGGATCATCCAGACGTGCTGCCAGTCGGTGGTACCGTCCGGGAGCGTCGCCTTGTCGGTCACGATGCCCGCTACGAAGAAGCCCACAGCCATCCCGGCGCCATATGTAGCCAGCGTGATCAGGCCCTGGGCGGCGCTTTTATACCTTTCCCCGGCTTGCGTATCGGTGTATATCTGACCGGTGACAAAAAAGAAATCGTAGCAGACGCCATGCAACGCAATTCCCGCGATCAGCATCCAGGCTCCATCGCCCGCGTTACCGTGGGCAAACAACAGGTAACGGACCGCCCAGGCGCCCATGGCGATCAGCAGGGTCTTTTTCAAACCAAAGCGCGCGAAGAAAACCGGTAGCAACAACATAAAGAGCACCTCGGACATTTGCCCGAAAGTCATCTTACCGGTGGGGTTGGCCAGGTGGATGGCCGCCAGGAAGGGGTTGGCGTTCTGATAGTAGAAAGCGAGGGGGATACAGATCAGCACGGAGGCGATAAAGAAAACGACGTAGTTCCGGTCCTTGAACAGCTTCAGGGCGTCCAGCCCCAGCATTGAACCGACGCTGACCTTTTCGTGGCGGTTGAAGCGGGGAGGGGTTTTGGGAAGTGCGAAGCTGAACAGCCCGAGGACCAGCGATGCGATGGCCGTCATCAGGAAGGTATTTTTCAACATCCCGGCCGCCAGGCCTTCGGTGCTATCCCAATGAAACAGATAGCTGATCAGCAACCCCGCCACGATCCAACCGATCGTGCCCCACACCCGGATGCTCCCGAATTCCTTTTCGGAACTTTTCATTTGATTGAACGACACCGAATTGACCAGCGCCAGCGTAGGCATGTACAAGATCATATACACGAGCAGGCAGGGATAGAATCCCCCAAATGCCCCGGATTTGTAACACATATACATCAGGACGGCCCCGACCAGGTGCAATACCCCCAAAATGCGCTCCGCGTTGAAGTAGCGGTCGGCGATCAGACCAATGATAAATGGCGCGATGATGGCGCCCCAGGACTGGGTGGAGAAGGCGGACCCGATCTGCACCCCGGTGGCGTGCAGGTTAGCGCCTAAAAAAGTGCCAAGGGTAACGAACCACGCGCCCCAGATAAAAAACTCCAGGAACATCATGGCGGAAAGCTTTGCGCGGATGGATCCGTTCATAACAAGTTTGTTCGATTCGTAGTTTCAAATACCCCTCGACCGCGGGCGGGGGCCGCGACAGCTGCGGGCCGGGGGCCCTATGTCGCCCAAACGCGGTCGCCCTTCTTGTACGGCAGGTTCCCGTCGTAGTGCCCGGGCGTCTCGACATAACGCGCCGCCTTTGTCGCCCCGACCTCGGAGGAATAGAATCCCCAGACCGTCAGCTGCTTCATCAGCTTGAAATAGTGCTTGTGCTTGTCGTCGTCGTATTTCGGGTCGCGCGACTCCTTGTCCAGGCCGACGAGCAGGTCGTGGCGGCCAGCCGCGTCGAGGTCCATGAATTTCTTGTCGCGGAGCACGGCAAGCCCTTTGGTAAAGGTATCCTGATCCTCGGGGGTATAACAATCCGTGACGATGACTTTCATGAACTCCCCGATCCTGGCCTCCTTCGCTCCCGGTACGCCGGGGGTGGCGGGCAGGATGGTCTCGCCTATCTCGTCCATCAGGGCTACGTCGGTATCATAAAAAAGTCCTTCTTTACGCGCCGGTGTCTTACAACCCGACAAAAAGGCTTCCGCACCGACCACAGCGCCGCCCGTCAGGACGGCAACCATTTTTAACACGTCTCTTCTTTGCATGGCGCTTTTTTTAAAGGTTACCTTTTTTGAGCTCCTCGACCGCGTGGTTGGCGGCGCGGGCCGTGAAGGCCATATAAGACAGGGAAGGGTTGACACAGTTGGAGGAGGTCATGAACGAACCGTCGGTGACGAAAACGTTCGGCGCGTCCCAAACCTGGTTCCACTTGTTGAGGACGGACGTTTTCGGGTCGTTCCCCATCCGGCAGGTGCCCATCTCGTGGATACCGCGGCCGAGCACGGCATTGTCGTCGTGTCCCTTGACGTCCTTGACACCCACCGCCTGGAGCATTTCTATGGCGTCCTGCTGCATGTCCTTGCGCATCTTGAACTCGTTGTCCCGAAGACCCGCATCTATCGACGGCACGTTGAGACCCCATTTATCCTTTTTGGTCTTGTCCAGCGTCATCTTGTTCTCATGGTAGGGCAGCGTTTCGCCAAAACCGCCCATGCCCATGCTCCAGCCGCCCGGTTCTGACAGCGCCTCTTTCAGATCGGCGCCGATGGTCAGCTCCGCGATCTCGCGCTTCCAACCCTCCCGGCTGGCTCCGCCCTGGTATCCAAAGCCACGGATATAGTCGCGCTTGTCGCCAAAAAGGTTCCGGAAACGCGGGATATAGATGCCGTTGGCGCGGCGGCCGAAATAGTATTTATCCTCATATCCGTCCACGACGCCTGATGCACCGACGCCCAAGTGGTGGTCCATGATGTTGTGTCCCAGCTCCCCGCTGCTCGATCCCAGTCCGTCGGGCCATATGTCGGTGGCGGAGTTCATCAGCAACCAGGCGGTATTGATGGTGGAGGCGTTCAGGAAAACGATCTTCGATTTGTACTGGTAGGTCTTGTTGTTTTCGGCGTCCAGGACTTCCACGCCGATAGCGCGTTTCTTGTCTTTGTCGTAGAGAACCTGGGTCACGATCGACCAGGGACGGAGAGTCAGCTTCCCGGTGGCCATGGCCGCGGGCAGCGTCGACGACTGGGTGCTGAAGTAACCGCCGAAGGGACAACCCAGGGCGCATTTGTTACGGTACTGGCAGTTCGTCCGGCCCCCATGGGGCACCGTGATGTTGGCCGTGCGGCCGATAATCATATGACGGGAGTCCTTATAATAAGTTTTGAGACGGGCCGACAGGTCCTTCTCCACCACGTTCAGCTCCATCGGCGGCAGGAATTGACCGTCGGGCAGCTGGGGCAGGCCTTCCTTCGACCCGCTGATCCCTGCGAACTGCTCCACGTGGTCATACCAGGGGGCAATGTCGCGGTACCGGACCGGCCAGTCGATGCCGATCCCGTCCTTGGCGTTGGCTTCGAAATCGAAGTCGCTCCAGCGATAGCTTTGACGCCCCCACATGAGCGAACGGCCGCCGACGTGATAACCGCGGAACCAGTCGAACCGCTTTACTTCCGTAAAGGGCGATTCTTTTTCGTTGGTCCAGTACTCCAGGTTTTGTTCGCTGAGCGGGTAGTCCCGGTTGAGCACCGGGTAATCCTTCTCCATTTGTTGGGTCTTGCTCCCTCTGTGTGGGAAGTCCCAGGGATTCTTGGTAGCGTTCACATAGTCTTTTACGTGTTCGATGTTCCGTCCACGTTCCAGCAGCAGCACCGTTAGTCCCTTCTCTGTGAGTTCTTTAGCCGCCCAGCCTCCGCTGATACCGGAGCCTACGACTATCGCGTCAAATTCATTGTCAGCCATGATTGTACGATTAAGGGGAGCTAAATGTAAGGAAAAAATCGTCTCACCCACGTGCGCGCCAACGTGCGCAAACCATTGCACAACTCAGATACCCAGGATTCGCCTGTTCGCCGCCGCATCGATACCGCTCGACGCGAAATCGTCAAATGCCTTATCGGTTACATGGATGATGTGATCCGCGATAAAACGCGCGCCCTCGCGGGCCCCGTCCTCCGGATGCTTGAGCGCGCACTCCCATTCCAGCACGGCCCAGCCCGGAAAATCGTATTGCGCCATTTTGCTGAAGATGGATTTGAAGTCGACCTGTCCGTCGCCCAGCGACCTGAAGCGGCCGGCGCGGTCGATCCAGGCGGAATAGCCCCCGTACACGCCCTGGCGTCCGGTGGGGTTGAATTCCGCGTCCTTGACGTGGAACATCTTTATACGCTCGTGGTAGATGTCGATAAACTGCAGGTAGTCCAGGCACTGCAGGACGAAGTGCGACGGATCGTAGAGCAGGCACGCGCGGGGGTGATCTTTTACTTCATCGAGAAAACGCTCGTAGGTCACGCCGTCGTGGAGGTCTTCGCCGGGGTGTATTTCATAACAAAGGTCGACGCCTTCCTCGTCGAATTTGTTGAGGATGGGTACCCAGCGGTTGCCGAGCTCCTTGAAGCCCTCTTCCACCAGACCCGCGGGCCGCTGCGGCCAGGGATACACCATGGGCCACAGGAAAGAGCCGCTGAAGGTCACGTGCGCGCTCAGACCCAGGTGACGGGAAGCGCGCGCGGCGTAGCGCAGTTGCTGGACCGCCCATTCGGTGCGGGCCTTGGGATCACCGTGGACCTGCGCCGGCGCAAATCCGTCGAAAAGGGCATCATAGGCGGGATGGACCGCTACCAGCTGTCCCTGCAGGTGCGTGGACAGCTCGGTGATCTCCAGGCCGTGCGCGGCCACCCGTCCCTTTAATTCTTCGGCGTAGGTCTTGCTCTCGGCGGCCTTTTGGAGGTCGATAAAACGGGCGTCGTTCGTCGGGAGTTGTATACCCTTATATCCCAGGCCTTTTGCCCAGGCGCAAATACCGTCCAGGCTGTCAAAGGGCGGTTGGTCGCCGATGAATTGGGCCAGGAAGATGGCGGGTCCTTTAATGGTTCGCATGGCAAGAAATTATTGAATGTTGAAAGGGATCCATTTTTGGTCGGAGCGGCCGGAAGCGATGGCGTGCTCGATAAAGGCCATCCCGCGCACGCCCTCGGCGGTACCGGGATAGTCCAGTGATTCGGGGGAAGGCGTGCGCCCCTCCATATCGGCCACGATGCACTCGGCGACGTTCCGGTAGAGGTTGGCAAAGGCCTCCAGGTAGCCCTCGGGGTGTCCGCCCGGGGTGCGCGTGTTGTGGCGCGCGAAGCTGCTCGTGTAGGCTTCGGCGGTGCGGTATATTTCACTCGGACGGCCCAGCCATTTGACCACAAGCGAATTGCAGTCTTCCTGTTGCCACTCCAGGCCGCCGTTTTCGCCATAGACGCGGATACGGATGTTGTTTTCTTCGCCGGCCGCCACCTGGGTAGCAAACAAAACGCCGCTGGCGCCGCCCTTGAAACGGAGCAGGATGGAGCCGTCGTCATCGAGCTTCCTGCCCGGGACGATGGTTTGTATGTCCGCGTTGAGCTGGGAAACCTGCAACCCGCTGACGTATTCCGCGAGGTTGAAGGCGTGCGTCCCGATGTCCCCCATGCAACCGGCGATACCGCTCTGGTGAGGGTCGGTGCGCCAGGCCGCCTGTTTGTTGCCCCCGCTTTCCTCGTCGCGGCTCAGCCAGCCTTGCGGATATTCAACGTAGACCTTGCGGATCTTGCCCAGCTTACCGGAGGCCACGAGCTGCCGCGCTTCCTTGACCATGGGGTAACCGGTATACGTATGGGTCAGACAAAAACGCTTCCCGCCGGACTTGACGATCCGATCCAGCTCCTGCGCCTCGGCCAGCGAAAACGTCATGGGCTTGTCGAGGATGACGTGCATCCCATTTTCGAGCGCCAGCCGGGCCGGTTCAAAGTGTACGTGGTTGGGGGTGACGATGCTGATGACCTGGACCCTGCGGTCTTCCGGCAGGGCCGCTTCCTTTTCGAATAGTTCCCGGTAAGAGCCGTAGCAACGCGTGGGGTCCAGCCCCAACGCGGCGCCGCTCGTTTTTGAGCGTTCCGGGTCGCTGCTAAAGGCGCCGCATACCAGCTCATACATATCATCCATACGCGCCGCAATCCGGTGAACCGCGCCGATAAAAGCGCCCTGCCCGCCGCCGATCATTCCGAGACGAAGTTTTTTGTGCATGTCGATCAGGTTGAAAAAGCGCTTAAAGCTAAAGCAAAAAATGCCGCGCGGCAAAACAAAATCACCGCGCGGCGGAGGCGCCGCGCCCTGTCACAGTCCCTCTTTCATGAGCGCCATGTTCAACGTCTTGTCGGGACTCGCCCGCGCCAGCGAAAACACCATCAGCTTCGCCTCCGGCAGCGCCTCGTGCACGACCTCCAGGATGGCCGACGCCGTCGCGCCCGTTGTGACGATGTCGTCGAGGATCAACACCCTTTGTCCCCAGCGGCCGGGATTGCCACCCCACCAATAATATACGCCCTTGAGCTCGGCGATGCGCTCGGCCTTCGTGAGCATCTCGCGACACGTGCGCGTAACCCGGCGTTTAGCCAGGAGGCCCGCGTCGTAACGGCCGCCGGAGCGTCGCGCAATCGCCTCACCCAAGGCATCCAAAGGTCGCCGGCCGGTGGAGCACAACTCCTGGTGATGCAATGCCCGGACCACGAGTGTTCCCGGCGCCAAGCCACCCAGCGTCGACAATGCTGCCGAAGTCCAGGCCCCGACATCCGGTGCGAGGCCCATTTTAAAACGGACCAAACTATGGGACAGCCTGTCCGCCCCATACCCCAAGGGGTAATAGTGACAAAGAAAAAGATGCGCGGCCATACCGCGCCCGCCCCCGGCGACGTAAGAAATCCGACCTTCCTGCAACCACATAACCCCCAAAGAAGCGTACATTTAAAGAGTCATACAAATACCCTCACCGTCGATGCCTGCCCCGATTCGTTTTGCCCGTTTGCCTGTAACCCTGCCCCTGTCCGACATACAGGCGGAAATCATTGCCCTGCCGAACGCCTGGAAGGCCCACCTCAACACCGCGCACTACCAGGGAAACTGGACCGTGTTATCCCTGAGGTCCCCCGGGGGGAACCCGGACCACGTCGTAGCGGACGCCCTGGACGGGTCCAGTTGGGCGGACACGCCGTTGATGGGGCATATGCCCCGGCTGCGCGCTTTTCTGGACTCCTTACCATTCCCGTTGTGGGCGGTGCGCCTCCTCAGGCTGGAGGCCGGGGCGTACATCAAGGAGCACCGGGACCTCGACCTGAGCTACGAACAGGGGGAAATACGCCTCCACTTCCCCCTCATCACCCACCCCGCAGTCGAATTCGTGATCGACGGCCAGCGGGTGCCGATGGGTCCGGGGGAATGCTGGTATGTCAACGCCAACCTCCCGCACCGGGTCGCCAACCCGGGCCCGGGGGACCGCATCCACCTGGTCATCGACGGACCGGTGACGACTGAAGTAAAGGCCCTGGTCGAACGGGGCATGGTCAACCGGCGGATGCCGCCGGCGGAGCTGGCGGCCGGTCTCCGCAACTGGATACCCACCGCCCTGGTCCGCCGGGATGACGAATGGCTTTGCCGCTGGCTGGACGCGGCGGATGTGCCGTTCACCGACCCGTTTTTTGACGAGACATTGAATATCTGCCGTAACCGGCCGGAGAACCGCCATTCCTTTGCCGTCCTGGGCAGCGTCGATTCCATGATGGAATGGGCGCCCGCGCTTCCATCGGTGCCGCCCTCGGCCTTCATCTTCCACGTATCGCGTTGCGGGTCCACGCTGGCGGCGCAGCTGCTGGGGATGGACCCCGCTCATATCGCCCTCGCCGAAGTGCCCTTTATAGACGACCTGTTGCGCGCCGCCCACCGCGGCGCTGCGCTACCGGACCTGGTCGGGGCTTTGCGCGCGGCCTTTGCCTTCTATGGCCAGCAAAGGAATGGGACCGAGACGCGGTTGTGGGTAAAGACGGATAGCTGGCACGTGTTTTTTTATCCTTACCTGCGCGCCTTATATCCCGAAACACTCTTTTATTTATTGTACCGGGAACCGTCGGCCGTGTTGTATTCCCACCGGAAACGCCGGGGGATGCAAAGCGTGCCGGGGATCATCGAACAGGATATCATCGGCGGGGAGCCGCCGGCGACGACGGACCTCGACGCCTATATGGCCATGGTCCTCGGGCGCTATATGGAACGCTTCCTCGACATCGCCGCCGTCGATCCGCTGGCGCGGCTGGTCAACTATAGCGAGGGGATCCTCCCGATCGTCGAACGCATCGCCCGTGAAACGGATACGCCGCTGACGCGCCACGACCAGATGACCGAGCGGTTGCGCTTTAACGCCAAGGAGCCGTCGCAGGTATTTGCGGAGGAACCGGGCAGCGGTTTGCCGCAGACGATGCTAGCGCCCCTGGCGGTTCTGTACGAGCGCCTGGAGGGGGCGCGCCTGTCCATGCGTGACGAGGCGCTGGGGTAGCGCATTTTTTATTACGTTTGCCGCGTATGCACTTTCGCAAAGCCAACAACCTCACGGGCTGGATCGTCGGCCTTATCGCCTGTACCGTTTACCTCCTTACCCGTGAAGCCACGGGGAGCTTTTGGGACTGCGGGGAATTCATTGCCTCGGCGATGCACGTGCAAATCCCGCACCCGCCGGGAGCGCCGCTGTTTATCCTGCTGGGCAGGCTGAGCATCCTGCTGTCTCCCCTCAACCCCGCCTTGGGCGTCAATACGCTGAGCGCCATGGGGAGTGGCCTGGCGATCCTGTTTCTGTTCTGGACCATCACGCATTTTGCCCGTAAGATGTACCACAAGCCCGTGGACCAGCTGTCCCGGGATGAAATATTCACCATCATGGCCGCGGGCGCGGTGGGCGCGCTGGCCTATACTTTTTCCGACTCGTTCTGGTTTTCGGCGGTGGAAGCCGAGGTGTACGGGATGTCGGGGTTTTTTACAGCGCTGGTGTTCTGGATCATACTGAAATGGGAAAACGCGGCCGACAAACCCGGGGCAGACCGCTGGATCGTGCTGTTGTTCTTTCTGATCGGTTTGAGCGTGGGCGTGCACCTGCTCAGCCTGCTGACCATCCCGTCGGTCGTGATGGTCTACTATTTCCGGAAATATCCCGTGACCTGGCGGGGAACGGCGCTGGCTTTTCTCGTGGGTTGCGCGCTGACGGGATTCGTGCAGATCGTGGTCATCCAGAAAACGGTGTTTTGGGCGAGCGACCTCGACGTCTTTTTCGTGAACAAGCTGGGATGGCCATTCTTCTCGGGTTTTGCGTGTTTTTATTTTCTGCTGTCGGTGGGTATTTTTTTCGGGTTGCGCCTGTCGCGGTGGAAGTTCCTGACCCTGGGCCTCTGGTGCCTGACCTTCCTGCTGATCGGCTACTCCTCTTATATCACCACGCTGGAGCGGTCCAATGCCGACCCGGCGGTAGACATGTACAACGTAGACAACCCCATCAGCCTGGCGGGGTACCTGGGCCGCGACCAGTATGGGGACTTCCCGCTGATCTATGGCCAGAAATTCACCGCGGAGGGGCACTGGGTGACCGACGGGGATCAATACGCCAAGGGGGAGAAGAAATACGTCGTCACCGGCAAACGTACGCACGTGGCATACGACGCCGCGGACAAGATGCTGTTCTCCCGCGTCTGGAGCACCGAGGGGGAATACGCCGACTACTACGCCGAATGGCTGGGTATCGCCAAGCTCCACGACCCGCAGACGGGCCGGGATTTTTACGAACGCGCGCCCACGGAGTGGGATAACCTCAACTGGTTCGTGACGTACCAGATGGGCCTGATGTACGGGCGGTATTTCGGCTGGAACTTTATCGGCCGGCAGAACGACCTCCAGTGCTATGGTAATCCGCGGGATGGGAACTGCGTCACCGGCGTTTCTTTTATAGACCGGCTCTTATGGGGCGACCAATCCCGACTCCCCGACAGTGTCCGTTGGGGTAACAAGGCCTATAACCCCCTGTATGGGCTGCCGCTCATCCTGGGGTTGTTGGGTTTTGTCGCGCAATACCGCCGCGGGCGCCGGGACTGGATCGTGAACGGGGTGTTGTTTTTCTTCACCGGTATCGCGATTGTGCTGTATATCAACCAACCGGGGAACCAGCCTCGCGAAAGGGACTATGCCTATACCGGGAGCTTTTACGCGTTTGCGGTGTGGATCGGACTCGGCGTGCTGCTGGTGCAACGGTGGCTGAAGCGTCGCTGGCTCGCCGCGGCGCTTTGTATGTCCATACCGGTCCTGATGGCTATACGCGAATGGGACGACCACGACCGTAGCCATAAAACCGCCGCTTTGGCCATGGCCGAAGACTACCTGAACAGCTGCGCGCCGAATGCCATCCTTTTTACCTTTGGGGACAACGATACCTACCCG